>USGN01000092.1 GCA_900554255.1 uncultured Collinsella sp.
CGGCAAATATGCCATTCCGAACCTCACACTCGTACTGATCATGTGCTATGTGGCGGGATATATCATCCAACTGATGGGAGCTGCAGGCGGTACGAACCTGCTGGGCTTTTTGACACTGGATCCTTACCGGATCCTGCACGGACAGATCTGGAGACTGGTGACCTGGGTGATCGTGCCCCCTGACAGCCTGGACATTTTTACGATCATTATGTTGTTTTTCTATTACAGTCTGGGGTCTACTCTGGAGCGCACCTGGGGAACCTACCGTTATAATGTGTATATTTTCTCAGGAATCCTGTTTACAGTAGTCGGCAGCTTCCTGTGTATGGGCGTGGTGTATCTGATGTATGGCAGTCTGCCTACGGAAATTGCATCCGCATATTTTTACAGTGGATCTTATGCTTTCAGCACATATTATATTAACTTGTCGATCTTCCTTGCATTTGCGGCAACGTATCCGGATATGCAGGTGCTTTTGATGTTCGTGATCCCTGTGAAGGTAAAATGGATGGGAATCCTGGATGCAGTCTTAATGCTGTACTACGTGATCAAAGGTGGTGTGTTCACCAAATTTGCGATCATAGCATCTTTACTTAATTTTGTGTTATACTTTTACAGAATGCACAGAAGCCGCATCTCGCCGAAGCAGATGCACCGCAGGGCGCAGTTCGAGAAAAAATCAAATGCCGGACGGGCAAAAGTTACGAGACATAAATGCGCGATCTGTGGCAGGACGGAAGAGGACGATCCGAGCCTGGAGTTCCGTTTTTGCTCCAAATGCAACGGTAATTACGAATATTGCCAGTATCATCTGTTTACCCATGAGCACGTGAAATAGTCCGGATTGCGAATGGATGTACACTTTCGAGAGTGAGGAGCACGGAGAAAGTGTATTATTATAAAGGAGACCTTATATGAACAAAGAAATATTATTTGCCCAGACCTTAGAGCAGGTCCGCAAGACCGCCAAGGAGCAGGGGAACTGCATCAGCGAAGAACAGGTAAAGGATGCCTTCGCGGAACTTGACTTAAGCGGTGAACAATTGCAGATGGTATTTGACTATCTGTTGAAACATAAAATAGGTATCGGACAGCCCATGGATCCCGACGAATTCCTGACGGATGAGGAAAAGGATTATTTACAGGAATATCTGGACGAGGTGGCGGAGTTACCCACCTACACTGATGGGGAGAAGCTGGCATTTGCTATGTCTGCCATGGCAGGTGAGGCGGATGCGCAGCAGCGTCTGATCGAGATTCATCTGGCAGATGTGGCGGAGATCGCGAAGCTTTACGCCGGACAGGGCGTTCTGCTGGAGGATCTGGTAGGTGAAGGTAATCTGGCACTGTCTTTTGGTGTTACTATGCTGGGCAGTCTGGAGAAACCACAGGAAGTGGAAGGAATGCTGGGTAAGATGATCATGGATGCCATGGAAGAATATATTGCCGAGCATGCGGAGAATTCCAAGATCGACAAGCGGGTGGAAGACAAAGTCAACAAGGTGGCGGACAAAGCCAGAGAACTGGCAGAGGAGCTGCAGCGCAAGGTGACCATAGAGGAACTGATGGAGGAGACCGGCATGTCCCGCAAAATGATCGAGGATGCGGTGCGGATGAGCGGTTTTAAGATTGAGGATATCGACAACAATGCAAAAGACAGTTTATGAGAACTATAAATACAGCCTGCAGGACACGGCAAAGGTCTACATAGGTGCAAAATATACTTTTGCAGAGCTTTTGGAGCAGGATGATGTGGCGTTTAAATTCCGCCTGATCGTGGAACGCTATATTTTAGCGGAAAAGGAAGTGGATCCCGAGGATACGCTGGAGACCCATCTGTATTATTTGAAGCCGGACAGCTTTCTGGTCAAGATCTACGACCGGATCAAGGCAAGAGTGAAGATCAATATCATCGAGGAGAAAAAAGGGATCTTCGGCAGAGGGAAGAAACGGTATGTGACGAAGGAGCTGAACATCCGGGAACTGACCGCCATGACCCCGGAAGAAAAAGAGGCAAAGGGCGTCGTGATCCAGGAAATCTCTATGAGCAAGCTGGCACTGGCAGGCTTTTGATAGATTAAGCTCACCCATAGAAAGCATACGCGACTTCTTGCAGGCAGCGAAGGCTTTCTATGAGGGGAGCAAACGAACATGAGCAAGAAGGACGATAGTCCGAATTGCGAATGGGCGTTACGATTTCGGGAGCTCGAAGAGCGGAGAAATCGATTAAGCTAAAAATAATAGAGGAAACAAAAATGAGAGTAGAAGATTTATCCACATACGAGATCATAGAGAAACGGGAGATCCCCGACATCAACAGCGTGACCTATCTGTGCCGTCATAAGAAGACCGGAGCAAGAGTGGCACTGGTATCCAATGACGATGAGAACAAAGTATTTTACATTGGTTTCCGTACCACCCCGAAGGATTCCACCGGCGTGGCACATATCCTGGAGCACTCCGTATTATGCGGCTCGAAGGAATTCCCGGTGAAGGATCCTTTTGTGGAACTGGTAAAAGGTTCTTTAAATACTTTTTTAAATGCCATGACCTATCCGGACAAGACGATGTATCCGGTTGCAAGCTGCAACGACAAAGATTTCCAGAACCTGATGGACGTCTATATGGACGCGGTTCTGCATCCGAATATCTATAAAGAAGAGAAGATTTTCCGCCAGGAGGGCTGGCATTACGAGCTCGACGACGCGAACGTCGAGGCGGGAACGCCCGAGCGCCTGCGCTACAACGGCGTGGTGTTCAACGAGATGAAGGGCGCGCTGTCCGACCCCATGAGCGTGCTGGACGATGCCGTCAACGCCGCGCTCTATCCCGACACCGCCTATGCGCACGAGAGCGGCGGCGACCCGCGCGCGATTCCCGCGCTCACCTACGAGCAGTTCCTGGACACGCACGCGCGCCACTACAATCCTTCCAACTCTTATATAACGCTCTACGGCGACCTGGACGTGGACCGCGCGCTGGCCTTTTTGGACGAGCGCTATCTGTCGCAGCCGAGTGCCGCGAGCCGCCGCATGGCCGCTGCCGTTGCCGCCGGCGAGGACCCGTCCGCGCTGGCGCCCAATCCGCTGGGCGTGCAGGCACCCGTGACCTGCGAGTACAAGCGCGTCGAGATGGCCACTACACCCGAGAACGCCCTGGTGGGCCTGGGCCTTGTGCTGGGCAGCGCGCTCGACCGCAAGCGCACGATCGCGGCGGATATCCTGTTCGAGGCGCTGCTGGGCTCCAACGAAGCGCCGGTTAAGAAGGCCATTCTGGCCGCCGGCCTGGGCGGCAACGTGGTGAGCTACACCGCGGCCGAGAGCCTGCAGCCCTACGAGCTCATCATGCTGCAAAACGCACAGCCCGGTGTGGCGCGCGAGCTGCGTCGCGTGTTCCAGGACGCCTGCCGCGACCTATGCGAGCATGGCGTTCCGCGCGAGCGCCTGGAAGCCATCATCAGCAGCAACGAATACGACCTGCGCCAGCGCGACTACGGTATCGCCGACGGCGTGGCCATTGCGTGCGACGCGCTGAGCACCTGGCTCTACGATGACGACGCCGCGACGCTGGCGCTCAAGTACGGCCCGGTGTACGAGGAACTGCGCGATGAGCTGGACGGCAGCTATTTTGAGGACCTGCTGCGCGAGCTGGTGCTGGAAAACGACCATATGGCGCTGGTCGAGCTGGTTCCGGTGGACGCTGCCGAGGGTGCGGAGGGTGCCGAAGCTGCCGAGCTGGCTGCCAAGCGCGATGCCATGACCGATGCCGAGCTGGCCGACGTGGTCGAGCGCACAGCTGCGCTGCGTGCCGCGCAGGAGGCCGAGGACACGCCCGAGGCCAAGGCCACGCTGCCGCGCCTGCGCGTGTCCGACATTGGCGAGGCGCGCCCCGAGCCTCCGCTGGTCGTAGACACGACTGCGCCCATCCCCTGCCTGCGCCACGGCATCCCCACCAACCGCCTGGCCTACGCCATGCAGTATTTCGACCTGAACTGCGCCGCGTTTGAGGACCTGCCCTATGTGACACTGCTCTGCCGCCTGCTTAAGCAGCTGCCCACGCGCGAGCACTCGGCCGAGGAACTCGACAACCTGCTTGCCGGCAAGCTGGGCTTTTTGAGCTTTACGACCGAAGTCATGACCCAGCCCGACGTGGACGGCGTGCGCCCCTACCTGCTGGTGAGCGCCGGCGCCCTGTCCGAGAAGATCGATGCGCTGGCGAGCCTGCCGCGCGAGGTGTGGTCGAGCACGCTGTTGCTCGATGCCGACGCCGACCGCGTTCGCGACGTGCTCACGCAGATTCGCATTGGGCTTGAGCAGGGCTTTATCAACAACGGCCACTCGGCGGCGCTCGGTCGCGCGATGAGCTACAGCTCGCCTTCGGCCGTGGTGCGCGAGCAGCTTTCGGGCGTGGATTTCTACCTGTTCCTGCGCGATCTGCTCGAGCACTTTGACGAGCGCGTGGACGGGCTGCGTACCAAGCTTGCCGAGCTGGCGGAGCGCATCTTTGTGGCCGATGGCTGCATGGCGAGCTTTACCGGCAGCGACGAGGACTTTAACGCATACTGGGCCGCCGCGGGCGACCTGGAGCTGGGCGCTGGCGACGGCGCCGATGCCGGCCGCAACGCGCTCGTGGTGCCGACGCCGTGCGACCGCCACGAGGCCTTTGTCATCCCCAGCGACATCTGTTTTGCGGCAAGCGCGTGCGACCCGCGTCGCTTGGGCATCGACGTGACGGGCGCCTGGGCGGTTGCCGCCAACGCGCTCTCCTACGACTACCTGTGGAACGAGATCCGCGTTAAGGGCGGTGCGTACGGCTGCGGATTCCGCGCGGCCGGCGAGCGTCAGGCGGCGTTCTACACCTACCGCGACCCGGCAATCGACCCCTCGATTGAGCGCGTGGCGCGCGCGGGCGAATGGCTCGGCAGCTTTGATCCCGACGAGGCCGCCTTTGAGGGCTTTATCGTGAGCTGCGTGAGCGGCATGGACGCGCCCGTGAAGCCGTACGCGCTCACCAAGCGCCGCAACACGACCTACCTGGCCGGGCTCGATCCGCATGCGCGCGAGGAGCGTCGCGCCCAGATGCTCGCCGCCACGCCCGTTGAGCTGCGCTCGCTCGGCGCCGACGTGACGCGCATCGCAGCCGAGTCGCCCACCTGCGTCTTTGGAGGCCGAGACGTCATCGCCAAGAGTAACGCCGGCTTTAACGTCATCGACCTGCTGGGCTAACGCACAGCAAAGGAAGATTTTTGGGACATGCCTAAAAATCTACCTTTTCTTTTCCGCTTGGGCGGGCCAGCTCAGCCCGTCCCGCCGGTTTTGTCTCGATCTGTAACATCTAGGCGGCAATATCGGCTCCAGATGTTACAGACCGAGACGTTTCCGAATGGCGACGGCTCTTTGTCTCGATCTGTAACAGCTAGGCCCATTT
>USGN01000093.1 GCA_900554255.1 uncultured Collinsella sp.
AAAGGAAGATGGAACGATGAAATGGATGATCGCGTCCGATCTGCACGGGTCGGCCAAATACTGCCGCCAGATGGTCGAGGCGTTTGAGCGGGAGGGCGCAGACCGCCTGCTGCTGTTGGGCGACCTGCTCTACCACGGCCCGCGCAACGACCTGCCGCGCGACTACGCCCCCAAGCGTGTGATTCCGCTGCTCAACGCCCTGGCCGACCGCATCATCGCGGTGCGCGGCAACTGCGACGCCGAGGTCGACCAGATGGTGCTCGACTTCCCCGTCATGGCCGACTACGCCACGCTGTTCGACGAGACCGGCCGCGAGCTGTTCCTGACGCATGGCCACGTCTTTGGCGCCGGCATGCACAACAGTGTCGACCACGCGCCCGCGCTGCCCGAGGGCTCCGCGCTCGTCTACGGCCACACGCACATCAAGGTTAACGAGGCGAGCGAGGCGCACCCGGGCCTGTGGCTCTTCAATCCCGGCAGCCTGAGCATTCCCAAGGACGGTACGCACAGCTACGGCATCTACGAGGGCGGTGCGTTCCGCCACGTGATCATGGAGGAGGACTAACCATGGCGCAGCACACGGCCCAGCAAAATGCCGAGGGCTCGCGCGATCTGTCCACGCTGGTCGACGCGTCGGCCGAGCTGCAGCATCTGGTGCAGACCATCTGGCGTTTGCGTCAGCCCGATGGCTGCCCGTGGGACCGCGAGCAGACGCATCAGAGCATCGGCAAGAACATGATCGAGGAAGCCTACGAGGCGCTCGATTGCATCGAGGCGGACGACGTGGCGCATCTGCGCGAGGAGCTCGGCGACGTGCTCATGCAGGTGGTGCTGCATGCGCAGATTGCGGCGGACGCCGGTGAGTTTACGCTGGCCGATGTGGCACGCGATATCGACGCCAAGCTCATCCGCCGCCACCCGCATGTGTTTGGCGATGCGGATGCCGATAACTCCGACGAGGTGCTCAAGATCTGGGACGAGGTCAAGCTTGCCGAGAAGGCCGCCAAGGACAAGGCCGTGGCAGCAGGCGAGGCTGCGCCCGAGGGCCTGCTCGACGGCGTGCCCACACATCTGCCTGCGCTGATGCAGGCCCAGAAGGTGTCGCGCAAGGCGGCTGTCGTGGGCTTTGAGTGGGAGACGGTCCAGGACGTGTGGGACGAGGTTGCCGAGGAGCGTGCCGAGTTTGAGGCCGAGGAGCCCGGCTCGCCCGAGCGCGAGATGGAGTTTGGCGACCTGCTCTTTGCCTTGGTCAACGTTGCGCGCAAGGAGGGAATCGACGCCGAGAGCGCTCTGCGCGCGAGCACGGCCAAGTTCCGCCGTCGCTGGGCTGCGATGGAGCAGATGGCGGCCAACGCCCATGTGGATCTGGCTGAGCTTTCGACCCACGGCCTCAATGATCTCTGGGATGCCGCAAAGGCAGAGGAGTAAGACTGCGGGGACGACGGACTGACATGCCTCATCGTTCCCGCTAATTTTTTCGAAAAACAAGTGTATCCCTCGGCTAACTTAGGGCATAATGCAAAAAGTGCGACATGGCTAACTTACAGAGGCGCACCGACGGTGCACGGTCGGCCGGTCGCCAAGCATTCAATCCGTTTCCAAGTGAGAGGGAGACAACATGAGTGACATTTTGGATGTCTACGGTCGTGAGGTGCTCGACAGCCGCGGCAATCCCACCGTCGAGGTCGAGGTCGTGCTCGAGGACGGCAGCTTTGGCCGCGCAATGGTGCCTTCGGGCGCTTCGACCGGCGCCTTTGAGGCATGCGAGTTGCGCGACGGCGACAAGGGTCGCTACCTGGGCAAGGGCGTCACGCAGGCCGTCGAGCACGTCAACAACGAGTGCGCCGATGCCGTCGTGGGCCTCGATGCCTTCGACCAGCGCGCTGTCGATGCCGCGTTGGTCGCCGCGGACGGTACCACCAACAAGACCAAGCTCGGCGCCAACGCTATTCTGGGCGTATCGCTGGCCGTTGCCCGCGCCGCTGCCGAGTCGGCGGGCCTGTCGCTGTACCAGTACCTGGGTGGCGTCAACGCCCACCTGCTGCCCACGCCCATGATGAACATCCTCAACGGCGGCGTGCATGCCGACAACAACGTTGACTTCCAGGAGTTCATGATCATGCCCGTGGGTGCTCCGAGCTTTGCCGAGGGCCTGCGCTGGTGCGCCGAGGTCTACCATACCCTCAAGGGCGTGCTGCATGAGGCTGGCCTGGGCGGCGGTGTGGGCGACGAGGGCGGCTTCGCGCCCAACCTCAAGACCAATGCCGAACCGTTTGAGTACATTACCAAGGCCGTCGAGAAGGCTGGCTTTAAGCCCGGCGTCGACTTCATGTACGCCATGGACCCGGCGTCCACCGAGTTCTACAACGCCGAGACCGGTATGTACGAGCTCAAGGGCGAGGGCGTGGAGTACACGAGCGCCCAGATGGTTGATTACTGGGAGAAGCTCGTCGACACCTATCCCATCATCTCCATCGAGGATGGCATGGCCGAGGAGGATTGGGACGGCTGGGTTGAGCTCACCCGTCGCATCGGCAACAAGGTGCAGCTGGTGGGCGACGACCTGTTCGTCACCAACACCGAGCGCCTCAAGAAGGGCATCGAGCTGGGTGCCGCCAACGCGATTCTGGTCAAGGTCAACCAGATCGGCACGCTCACCGAGTCGCTCGAGGCCATCGAAACCGCCAAGGAGGCCGGCTACGCTTGCATCGTGAGCCACCGTTCCGGCGAGACCGAGGACTCCACGATCGCCGACCTGGTCGTGGGCGTCAACGCCGGCCAGATTAAGTCGGGCGCCCCGTGCCGCAGCGACCGTATTGCCAAGTACAACCAGCTCATCCGCATCGAGGACGAGCTCGAGGGCAGCGCGCGCTACGCCGGCAAGGCCGCGTTCTACAACATTCGCTAAACGGGCGAATTTGGCGAGGGGGAGGCTGACTCGGTTCCTCCCCGCCTTGGCTGGATGCCGCAAAGAACTATGGGCGCTGGGCCATACGGCTCAGCGCCTTTTTTATGTCGAGCAAAGGCTGGCGAAGGCGGCGCGGGCGCTCGTGCTATAACTAAAGGACTTAGCGCAAACAAACCTCAACCGCACAAGGCGCACATGGATCAGATTTACGACAACAGGTACTATTCCGCCGGTTCGCGTGAGCCGTCGCCTCGTCGTGCGCGTACCGCACAGCTTGGCGGGTCTGGTTATGCTGGTGCTGATCGCTCCAGGTATAGCTCGCCGGCGACTTCGCATCCCAATGCTCAGCCAAATAGTTCCTCGGATAGTCCGGTGCGCCCATCGCGTTCCAAGCATGCGTCGCGCCCTTCGACCCAGGCGTCCGACAAGCCGCGCCGTCCCTCGAACCGTCTTTCGGGCTCGGACTTCATGCACTACGCCAACGACAACGCGGTGGTCAAGGCAATCTACGACTTTACCCATGGACCCCAGCGCGGGCTGTTTGTTGGCATTGTCGTTGTCCTGGTGCTCGTGAGTCTGTACTTTCCCGTGCGCGACCTCTACGTCGCCAAGCGCTCGAGCGATATCTTGGCCAAGCAGGTCGAGATTCGCCAGCAGTACAACGACGAGCTGCAGAAAAGCGTCGACAAACTGCTCTCGGAGGAGGGCATTAAGGACGCGGCGACCGAGGACCTGGGCCTGGTGATGCCCGGCGAGAAGAGAATTGAAGTGCAAGGCCTGGACGACGATTCGGATTCGTCTTCGAGCAAGAAGTCGTCGAACGCCAAGAAAGCCAGCGAAGTTGCCAAGGAAATCGAAGAAGTCGGTAAGGACGCGCCGTGGTACATCCAGACGCTCGATATGCTGTTTGGATTTAACGGCGTCGAGGGCCAGACGGTCGTGTCCAACGGCAAATAGCGCCCGGAGGGGAGCCTGCAATGACGCATTGCGACAAACGATATAAGGTGGCGGCGATTGACCTGGGAACGGTGTCGTCGCGACTGGTGTTGGCCCAGGCCGAGGGCGGGGCGATCGTGGAATCGTCCAAGCATACCGAGATTACCGACTTGGGCGAGGGTGTGGACGCGACGGGGTGCTTTTGCGAGGCGGCCGTTGAACGCGTGCTCGCCGCATGCCGAATGTTTGTGGACGAGGCCCGTGCCTTTGGGGCCGCGTGCATCTGCACCACATGCACGAGCGCCGCGCGCGATGCGTCCAATGCCGCGCTGCTGCTGGACGGCCTGCGCGATCTGGGGCTTGAGCCACAGGTGATTCCGGGCGAGGTCGAGGCACGCCTGACGTTTTTTGGCGTGGCGCACGACTTTGCTGGCGAGCGCATCATTGTTGCCGATTCGGGCGGCGGATCCACGGAGCTCGCGACGGGCGTCTATGCGCCGGAGCGTGGGGTCTTTGCGCTGGAGGGCACGCGTTCGCTGGACATCGGTTGTCGCCGCGTGACGGAGCGGTTCTTCTCGGCGCTGCCGCCTGCGGACGGCGAGCTTGCTGCCGCTGCCGCGTGGGCAGGTGAGCAGTTCGCCGCCTATTTTGAAGGCCTGCCCAGCGACTTTGAGCGCGCCGAACGCCTGGTCGCCGTGGGCGGCACCGTCACCACGCTCGTGGCGCTCGTTCATAAGCTGGAACCGTACGATTCGAGCTTTGTGCACCTGCGCGAGCTGTCGCTAGAGCAGGTCTCGGCCGCTATCGAGCGCATGTCTGTGTTGGATGCGGACGGCATCGCCGCTCTACCGGGTGTACAGCCCAAACGCGCGGGCGTGATCTTGGCTGGCGCCGTGGTGATCCGCGAGCTCATGCGCGCTGGCGGCTACAAGACGCTCACTGTAAGCGAGAACAGCCTACTCGCCGGCATGGCCGCCACCATCAACGAGGCTCTCGACGGTGCAACCCCCACCATCGCCTGGACCCCCAGCCTCAGCGCCCTCTAAATAATAAGTTGCGGTGAAATACGGACTAAAATCGCCCTTTCGGGCACCAAACAGTCCCTATTCCACCGCAACTCAACCCCTCCACAGCGCCTATGCCAGCTTGTCGATCTGCCCAATCTCCCAAAGCGGAATATTGATGAGCGTGCCCTCGTCTCTATATGCCGCCAGGGAGCTCCTCACGCAACGCTCGAGTTTGAATTTTTCGCAGGCTACTTTCAGACTCTTCGCTTTAAGGTTCTCTGCCGCCTTGACCTCAAGCGGAAGCACGGTTCCCGCATGGTCGATGGCAAAGTCGGTTTCGGCATTGCCGGAGGTAGAGGACCAATACGCGGGAGTTTTGTCCTGGAGCAAAAGCTCCTGCGCGACGTATTGTTCGGTCAGCGAACCTTTGAACTCGGTAAAAACAGCGGATCCGTTAAGAACGATGGCCGGAGAGAGACCGGAGAGCGCTCCGAGGATGCCGGTGTCGATGCAGAACAGTTTGAAGCCCGAGAGGTCTTCGTAGCTCGAGAGCGGCGCCTTTAGAGCGG
>USGN01000094.1 GCA_900554255.1 uncultured Collinsella sp.
GACCAACTGCACGGGCTATTGGACGGGTCTGGGCAAGTCGTGGGGCAAGTACTGCTGGTTGCATTCCGGCCACGGCACCATGACGCTGCAGTCGGGTATCGCCAACTCGTGCGACCCCGTCTTCTACGATATGGGCAAGGCGTTCTTTTATGACGAGCAACATCCCGAGGGCTTGCAGGAGGTCTTTCGTCGCTGGGGCCTGGGCAAGACCTGCGGCATCGACCTGCCGAGTGAGGGCATGGGCCGTATTCCCGACGCCGAGTGGAAAGAGTCTTACTTTACCGACGCATCTGCCGAGGACCGCAAGTGGAATGCCGGCGATATGACCAACATCGCCATCGGGCAGGGCGACATCCTGGTGACGCCCCTGCAGATGGCGTGCGCCTATATGGGTCTTGCCAACGGCGGCAAACAGTACGTGCCTCACGTGTTTTTGTCTGCCGTGTCGCGCGATGGCGACGGCGATGCCTATAAGTACAACGGCAAGGGCAAGAAGAAGCGCCTGGAGGCCAAGATCAACAGCGATTCGGATTTGGCTCTTGTTCGCAACGGTATGCACGACGTGATTTACACGGCATCGACGTCCCTGGCGGCGCACTTTGGCACCCTGACGCCGCAGGTATACGGCAAGTCGGGCACGGGCGAGAAAAGTGGCGAGGACGAATACGCGTGGTTCTGCGCCTATGCGCCGGCCGATGACCCCAAGTATGTCATCGCTACTGTCCTGGAGCAGGGCGGCGGCGGCTCAGATACCGCGATGCATGTCGTGCGCGACGTGCTCGGCGTGATTTATGACGAGCCCGATACCTCTTCGGCCTCGGGCGATTCTTCGGTTCGATAGGAGGTTGCGTTGGATTTTTCTCCGGCGGATCTGTTCCGTTCAACCAAGACCGGCTCTCGCAGCAGCCTGGACCGCGTCAACAAGCAACTTTCGGCCTCGCGCGGCACGTTTCGCCAAAAGGTCCATATCGGTGTGCTCGTGGCTACAGTGGCGCTCGTCGCCTACGGTGCCATCATCATCTGGTCGGCTTCGCAGTTTAAGGCCGATGCCTCGTTCTCACGCCATCTGCTGGGAATCGGCATCGGGGCGGTGCTGGCGGTGTTGGTCTGGCGTACCGACTTGCGCGGTATTTCTAATTTCTCGACGGCGTTGCTCGTCATCGACCTGATCGTGATCCTCTCGCCCAAGATTCCGGGTCTGTCCTATACGGGCGGTCTGGGCATGACGGGCTGGATCAAGATTCCCGGTATCGGCTTGACATTCCAGCCGGTTGAGCTTGCCAAGCTCATCACCATCTTCTTTATTGCTACGCTTGGATCGCAGTATAACGGTCGCATCGATACCGTTCGCGACTACGTCAAGCTCTGCGGCATGCTATCCATTCCGTTTTTGGCCGTCGTTGCCATGGGCGACCTGGGCTCGGGCCTGGTCGTGCTTGTTTCGGGCGCCATCGTCATTTGTATGAGCGGTGCACGCCGCGAATGGGTGCTGTCGACCTTGGCCCTGCTGGTTGGTTTGATTGCGCTCATCTTGGCGCTCGACTCGGTCTTTGATTCGCTCCTTGGCCACGACGTGCTGATCAAGCAGTATCAGATGAACCGTCTGACAGTCTTCATCGACCCCGACAAAGCCGATTCGGATGATGCCTACAACCTGCAGCAGTCGCTCATTGCCGTCGGCTCGGGTGGCTTCTTTGGTAAGGGCCTGGGCCACGCGACTCAGTCGGCCGGTGGCTTTCTACCCGAGTTCCACACCGACTTCGTCTTCGCCTTCCTGTCCGAGACGTTCGGCTTCTGCGGCTCCTTTTTGCTCCTGTGCCTCTACGTGCTGCTGATCTTCTCGACGATTCGCGTCGCCTTTAAGTGCGAGTCACTGTTCTTGCGCCTGTCGTGCGTGGGTATCGTCGGCATGTGGGCGTTCCAGACCTTCGAAAACATCGGCATGTGCATCGGCATGATGCCGATTACCGGTATTCCGCTGCCGTTTATTAGTTTTGGTTCGTCGTCGATGATGATTCAGTTGCTGACGGTGGGTATCGTACAATCCATATGGCGGCATCGTTCGGGCGCCGCGTAACCGCTGGAGGGGTTTGCTATGATAATTCCCGTAGATAAGCTGACCCGCGCTTTTAAGATGGGCGCGTCCGTTAAGAAGGATTCCGATACGCCGGTGCGCGTCTCGGTCTATCTGGATTCGTCCGCCTCGCGCTTTCTGGCCGAGACGGTGCGTGACGCCTTTGTGCCGCAGACGACCTCGGGCATTGTGCGCGTCGAGCGTCTGGGGGAGGAGCGAATTGCTCCAAAGACCGATACCGATGTGGTGCTGGTGCTCTCGTGTGGTTCCGACCGCTTGGAGAGTGCCGTGCAGGAGCTCGTGATCGCCGGCGCGCCCGTGTGCGTGCTTGCCGAGTCTGCTGTGGAGGTGCCGTTTATCGAGGAGTCCACGCCCATGCTTGGCGTGGTAGCGGCAACCGATAAGACGTATCTGCTCGAGACGCTTGCCCGCTGGATTCTCGATCGCACCGACAAGGAAACGGCTTTTGCGGCGAACTTTGCCTTCATGCGCATCGCGGCGGCCAATCGTATCATCACCTCGTGCGCGCTCACCAATATGGCGACCGGTGCGCTGGTGTTTTTGCCGGGCGCCGATTATCCCGTTATGGCGCTGGCGCAGGTGGGCATGCTCTTTGAGCTCGCTGCCGTCTTTGGACGCGGCATTAAGCCTGAGCGCGGCTACGAGGTCGCGGGCGTGCTTGCCGGCGGTCTTGTGATCCGCGCGGTCACCCGCGCGCTCGTCAAGCAGACGCCGCATATTGGGTTTGCCGTCAAGGCGCTCACTGCTGCCGCGGGCACCTATGGCATGGGCCGTGCGCTCGTTTCGCTCTACGAGCGCGATGTCGACTACAGCCGTGCCAACGAGGTGGTTACTGCCACGTTCTCCCGCGTTCGCGATCTGGTGACCACGGTCGCGGGCGCTACCCGTCCTACGGCGTCCTATCGGGACGCATCAGATCTCGCTGCTTAGGGGTTTTCCGTTGCGCGTTCCGTACCAAGATTGTTTTCATTTAATTGAGCCGTTGCTCGCCAAGGTCGAGAAGCCGAGTCGCTATATCGATCACGAGTGGGGCACGCTTTCCAAAGCCGATGCCGACTACCGTTGCTGCCTGATCTACCCGGATGTGTACGAGGTTGGTCTGCCCAACCAGGGCATCGCCATCCTCTACAACATCCTTAACCAGGCCGAGGGCATCTCCTGTGAGCGTGGCTATGTGCCGTGGCCCGATATGGGTGACGCTATGCGCGAGGCAGGCATCCCGCTGCTCTCGCTCGAGGGTGCTGCCCCCGTCGCCTCGTTTGATATCGTCGGTCTGCATGTGCCGCACGAGATGGCGGTGACGAACTTCCTCGAGGCACTCGACCTCGCTGGCATTCCGCTGTTGGCGACCGACCGAGGTGAGGACGACCCCATCATCATCGCCGGCGGCCCCTCGGTGTACAACCCCGAGCCGTACGCGGCCTTCTTCGATGCCATCCTCATCGGTGAGGGCGAGGAATCGCTGCTCGAGACCTGCCAGCTGCATCGCCGCCTGCGTGACGAAGGAGTCCCGCGCGCGCAGATTGTTGAGCAGCTTGCATCCATTGGTGGCAACTACGTGCCGTCGCTCTATGAGGTTCGTCACGACGAGCCCTGCTCGCCGCATGGCTACACCGTGCCGCGTGAAGGCAAGGATGCGCCGACCGTGGTCTACAAACGCGTCGTCGAGGATTTCGGCGCCACGAATCCGCTGTCGCAGTCGTGCGTACCCTATGCGCAGCTCGTCCACGATCGCCTGTCTATCGAGATCCTGCGTGGCTGCGCCCGCGGCTGTCGTTTTTGCCAGGCTGGCATGACGTATCGCCCGGTGCGCGAGCGCTCGGCCGACCAGATTGTCTCGTCGGTGATTCAGGGTCTGGAAAAGACTGGCTATGACGAGGTGTCGCTGACCTCGCTCTCCACGACCGACCACTCCTGCATTCGCGACGTGCTCGGCAGGCTCAACCGTCGCCTGGAGGATACGGGTATTCGCGTGTCTATTCCGTCGCAGCGCCTGGATTCGTTTGGCGTGGATATGGCCGAATCGGTCGCCGGCGAAAAGAAGGGCGGCCTGACGTTCGCGCCCGAGGCCGGCAGCCAGCGCATGCGCGACATCATTAACAAGAACGTGACCGAGGAGGACCTGGACCGTGCGGCCAAGGCGGCCTTCGAGGCCGGCTGGAACCGCATGAAGCTTTACTTCATGATGGGCCTTCCCGGCGAGCGCGACGAGGACATCGTGGCCATCGCCAATCTGGCCGATCACGTGCTGGAGCTCGGTCGTTCCGTGGTGCCCAAGGCTCGTCGCGGCTCGATCTCGGTGTCCATCTCGGTTTCGGTCTTTATCCCCAAGGCTGCCACGCCGTTCCAGTGGTGCCCGCAGCTCGACTACGACGACGTCAAGCGTCGCCAGAAGCTGCTTATCACGAGCGTTCGCAACCGTGCCGTCCGTGTGCATTACCACGATGCCGAGACCTCGCTCATCGAGGCCGCGCTGTCCCGCGCCGGTCGTGACATGACGCCCGTCATCATCGATGCTTGGCGCTCGGGCTCTCGCTTTGACGCCTGGGTAGAGCATTTCTCGCTCGATAACTGGAAGGAGGCTGCTGCCAAAAACGGCATCGACCTCAATGAGCTCGTGCACCTGCCCTACGAGTTGGACTGGCGCCTGCCGTGGGAGCATGTGAGCCCCGGCTGCACGCGCGGCTTCCTCGAGCGCGAGTACCGTCGCTCGCTCGAGGGCGTCACGACTCCCGACTGCACCCGCACGTCGTGCACCGGCTGCGGGATCTGCCCCACGCTCCACGCCAAGAATGTATTGATGGGTGATCGCGCATGAGTGAGCGCCTGACCGACAACCCCACGCTCTTTAGGCTTCGTGTTCGCTATGGCAAGCGCGATCGCCTTAAGTACCTGGGCCATCTCGAAGTGATCCATACCATTGAGCGCATCGTGCGCCGTGCGGGACTTCCCTATGCCGTCACGCAGGGCTTCTCCCCGCACATGCGCGTGGGCTTCTCTTCGGCGCTACCGGTGGGTACGTCGTCAACCTGCGAGTGGTACGACCTGTTTATGACAGAGTTCGTGGCGCTCGACGAGGCGTTTGGGCGCCTGGCTGCGGCGTCTCCGGCCGATCTGGCGCCCATCGAGGCGGCGTACATCGACGTGCGCACGCCGGCGTTGACGGCGCAGCTCACGCGCCTGTCGTATCGCATCGACCTGCACTTGGATCCCGAGGCGCCCGTAAGCGCCGACGAGGTGCGTCGTGCGATCGACACGCTGCGCGCGGGTCATGGCATTGACTATGCGCGCGGCAAAAAGAGCAAGCGTCTTGATCTGGACCAT
>USGN01000095.1 GCA_900554255.1 uncultured Collinsella sp.
CGGGGGTGCCGGGCTGATCCGGGGTGACCGGGTCGGTGGCAAGAGCGTCCTGGGCGTAGGTAATGGACACCTTGAGGCCCTTGGTCTCGGTGTTCAGATCGCTTGGGGTGAAGGGCTGTTCGAAGTTTCCGGCCTTCTGATAGGCGCGCATCTCCTGGAGCAGGGCCTTGCACTTCTTGTAGGTGTTCTCGGTGGCAGCCTTGCCGGCCTTGTTGGCTAGGGCAGTGCGGCCCTCGGTGGTCGTTTCGGCCAGCATGGCGGCGTCAACTTCCTTGTTCTGCTCGATGAGCTCATTCTGGAGGGCGTCAAGATAGGCATGGACGTTGGTGCCAAGGGTGTCAGGGTTCTCAAAGCAGAGCGAGCTGATGTCCATGAGGACGTAGTTGATGGAGTTCTCGGGCTCCTCGTTGTACACGACGTCTTTCGCATTGCAGTGGTCGAAGGAGACGGTCTGATCGCTGAAGTAGGGGCTAACTTCAGTTATCAGAGCGGAGTACAGCGGGATGGCGACAGAGTACGCGGCACGGGAGAGCATTTCCCACTGGATGGTAGCGACTTCGGGATCATACCCGCGACGAATCTGGAAGAGATTGATCTCGGTGTTGCGCTCGCTGCCGATGCAATAAACGCCATCAGTGTTCGCGTTGAGACCAGGGACGTTCTCTCCGCGGTTGCCGAAGGCACGAATCAGCTCAAAGGTGCTCCAACCAGACTTGCCAGGCTTGAAGAACAGAGGCTGGATTTCGCTGACCATAGCTCCCTTTTGGACGGGTTTTCCATCCTTATCGGTGATAGTTTTAATTTCGTAATCCGTGCCTTCGGTCAGCTGACTAGCAAAATAATGGCGGCCTTGCACATAGCGGGACCATTGGTTAACGCCAGAATCGGCGAGGCTTTCGCCATACGTTTGGGCGACATCGAATTTACCGTCAGCGGAGTATTTGGCGAAACCCTTCTCCACGGGCATGGACTCGATGTCCTTGGAGTGCAGGCAGTTCTCAGTATCGTTCAGGTCGACATCGTAGTTGAGGCTGCCGATGTTGGGGTTGAGTGAGGCGACGTCGTCGGCCAGCTTCATGGCAATCCATTGATGGGCAGAAAGCGTGGCGAACAGCCAGGTCTCGTTGTTGTCGGCGATAATGATCTGGTCGTTAGTGCAAGTGCCCTGCTCGTCGATCAGGCTGCCGAGGAGCTCGACGCCCTCGCGGGCATTGGCGCTCTGGCCCAGGATGACGCTGCCGTAGCTGTACTCGCCGATGCCGGTAGCCTCATCGATTGGGTCTGCTGCTTTGGCATCCTCGTTATAGGAGGTGCTCAGCGTAGCGGAGCAAGAGACACCCTTCTCGTTGATACCGGCTTCGGAGTAGGCGTCGGTGTGGCCCTCCCAATTGGAGGGATGGTCACGTACGTAGCTGTAGCGATATGTAGGCTTATTCGAAGTGTATTCGAAAGCAGACTCATTCGAGCTGTACGTAAAGCCGGCTTCGTGGGCGGGTTCGATGCCATAGTGCTTGAGATAGCGCTTGCCAAAGTCCTCGGCACGGCCATAGTACGTGTTGCCGTCGGCCGTTAGATCTTTGCCCATGTACATCTGCGTGCAGGCGAGCGCAGAGGTCGGTATGGACATGATGGTTGCAGCTCCAAAGGCGAGGCCTATGCCCAGCTTTTTGAGCGCGTTGACGGGGTGAGTTTTCCTCATAATCCCTCCCAGCGTGCGAAAGCCCTCTGTCGCCAGAGGGCTTCAGCCAATAAAGACGCTCCCTTAGCGTAACGAATCGGAAACAATATTCATCTATGAAAAATACTTATTCGATAAGCGTAATGAAATATACGATGAGCGGTTAATTATACTCAGTCTGTAGCTTTAGCCAAATAAAGACGCCCTGCAATTACTGCATCTGGATAAAGCGTCTGGAAATACCGAAATGAAAAATCCCCCGCTGTCTGGCAAATGCATAAACAACGGGGGAGACGATAATTGGATGAATATCATACCAATGTGGAATTACTTCTTCCGGCGGTGGATCACGTTAATCGCATAGCCGACGAGCATGGCCAAGACGATGACGATAAAGCCAATCAGGGGGTTGTCGTTCATGGGGTCCTCCTATTTTCCGAGCGGGGAGAATTCGTCGACGATGAGGTCGAGGCATTGCGGAAGCGCGCGGGCTCCAAAGACGCCCGAGTTGCTGGAGATGATCTCGCCATCGAACTGCATGCCCAGCGACGGCGTGCAGGTGATCTTGGCTTCCTTGGTCTGAATGATCTTGAACTGCGGACGGCCGAGCACCTTGCCGGCGGGGTCGAGCGCGGCGGTGATCACAGTGGGCAGGAGCTGGACGGTTTTTACGGGCTCGATGACCGCGATGTCGACCATGCCGTCGTTCATGCGGCAATCGGGGAACAGGTTGATATCGTTTTGAATAACCGAGGTGTTGCCGGCCATGCAGCAGATGCCATCGAGCTCCTCGACAATGCCGTCATGCTCAATCGTAAAATGCGCCACCGTGGGGTTGGGTGTGGCGAGCGCCGACAGGAAATAGGCGATCTCGCCGATGTCGTTTTTGGTGGGGGCGGCCTTCATCATGATCTCGGCGTCGAAGCCCGAGCCGGCGATGATGATAAAGCCGTGGCGCTTCTCGTTGCCGTTCTCGTCGAGCCAAAAGAGCTCGCCCATGTCCACTTTGACCGTGCGACCGGCGCGGCAAGCCTTGGCAAGCGCCGCTGCCTCGGGGGCATTACCGATGTTGTTAAAGAACAGGCAGGCTGTGCCGGAGGGGAAGACGAGCGTGGGGACACCGCACCCGCGCATTTGGTCGAGCACGTTGGAGACGGTGCCGTCGCCGCCCGAAACGACCACGCGATCAAACTCGCGCACGTCTGCCACGGCGTCCTCGGGTTCCATGCCATCGCCGATAAAGCGCATCACGACCTCGTCGCCGCCCTGCGCGAGGGCGTGCGTGAACGCGTAGATTTCATCTGAGCTGGGGCCCGATGCCGGGTTGTGGATGATAAGGCAGCGCATACTTACGTTCCCGTTCTGTGACTAACCGAGTATAGTTGTAAGGCAATGCCGATATCCTACCCGTGTTTTTCGGGCCTAACCTTATTCGATGGGTTGATATGTACATTTCCACACATCAGGCTTTACTCGACTTCTGCCAGCGCGCCCGCGAGTTCGACGCGATTGCCGTCGATACCGAGTTTTTGCGCGAGCGCACGTTCCACCCGCGCCTGTGCCTGGTTCAGATTGCCACCCCTGCCGAGAGCGTCGCGGTCGATCCCCTGGTGATCGACGACCTGTCGCCGCTCGCTGAGCTTATGGCCGACGAGAGCGTGACTAAGGTCTTTCACGCTTGCTCGCAGGATATGGAGGTTATGCTCCATACCGTGGGCGTGCTGCCGCGTCCCATTTTTGACACGCAGGTGGCCGCCGCCTTTTTGGGCGAGCGCCAGCAGATTTCCTACGGCGCGCTCGTGCAGACGTTTTGCGGCGTCTCATTGCCCAAGACCGAGTCGCTGACCGATTGGTCGCGCCGCCCGCTGACCGACAAACAGATCGAGTACGCGATCGATGACGTCAAGTACCTGATCGTCGCCTATACCGAGATGATGAGTCGCCTGCGCGAGCTGGGCCGGGTGGACTGGGTGCTCGACGAGTTGCGTCCGCTGGCCGACGAGTCGCACTACCGTGCCGATCGTCACGAGGCATTCCGCAAAGTCAAGCGCATCAACTCGTGTAGCCGCCATCAGCTGGGCATTGCGCGCGAACTTGCCGCTTGGCGCGAGGACCGCGCCGAGCGCCGCAACATCCCGCGCAAGTGGGTCATGTCCGACGATACGCTGCTGGCGCTCGTCAAGCGCAATCCTGTGCGCGTTGAGGAGTTCCGCAGCATCCGCGGCACCGATCAGCTGGGGGAGCGCGATGTGGACGGCGCGCTCATGGCCATTAAGCGCGGTGCGAGCTGCCCACACGATCGCCTGCCGCTCATGGTGCGCGGGCACCGTCAGATTTCGCCGGAGCTGGAGAGCGTGACGGACCTGATGTATGCGCTCATTCGCCTGGTTGCCGAGCGCTCGGGCGTGGCGACCTCGGTCATTGCCTCGCGCGATGACCTGGCCGACTATATTGAGCATCCCGAGCAGAGTCCCCTGCGCGAAGGCTGGCGTTTTGAGCTCGTGGGCTCGCGCTTGGACGATCTGCTCTCGGGCAACATGGGACTCACCGTGAAGGACGGCAAAATCGAGCTCCTGTAGGGAAGCCTAGCCGGCTGAGTGGGTAGAATGCCTCCAACGTGTAACTCGATTCGGAGGAATTCGCATGCCTTATTACTATGGATACGGCTTTGGCATTGACCCGCTGTACCTGCTGGTTGTTCTTGTCTGCACGGTGCTTGGCCTTGCCGCGCAGAGCTATATCAACTCGACGTACAAGACGTGGTCTAAGGTTCGCTCGGACGGCGATACGGGTGCTACGGTCGCGCGCCGCATGCTCGATGCAAACGGCTGCAATGCCGTGGGTATCAAGGGCGTCGCCGGCGAGCTAACCGATCATTACAACCCGCAGGATAACAACCTGTATCTGTCGGATGCCAACCGTTCGGGCGGGTCGGTCGCAAGCGTTGCCGTCGCCTGCCACGAGGCGGGGCATGCCGCCCAGCGTCAAAGCGGCTACGCCATGATGAAGGTACGCACCGCTTTGGTCCCCGTCGTCAACTTTACCCAAAACACCTGGACGATCGTGCTGCTCATGGGCCTGTTCATGAACATCGCGGGGCTCACGACCCTCGCGCTGGTCTTCTTCTCGTTTAGCGTGTTGTTCCAGCTGGTTACGCTGCCGGTCGAGATCGATGCCAGTCGCCGCGCCGTGGCGTATATCGAGCAGTCGGGCATGAGTTCCAAGCAGGTCAACGGCGCCAAGAAGGTGCTGACGGCAGCCGCGCTTACCTATGTGGCCGCAGCGCTCACCTCGATCATTCAACTGCTCTACCTGATGGCTCGCTACAACAGAAACTCCAACCGATAACAAATAGGACAGGCAGGCGCCGCGGGGATTCGTGTCCACGCGGCGCTGTACTATGTGTTGGACTTGAATTTGCGCAGGGCCGGAGCCCATGTGCACGATGACGAAAGGAGGCTGCGTGGCAGGCTGGAATCTGACCGGCAATACCGTTTCCGCCGAGTTCGACGGATCGGACGAGCAAGAGCGCAAAGAGCTCAGCGTGAGCCAAGCGGTGGAGATCGCCGCCGGCGCGCTCGATGCCATTCCGCAGCTGAGCGTTTTGGGTGAGGTCACGGGTTTTCGTGGTCCCAATGCCCGAAGCGGCCACTGCTACTTCCAAATCAAGGACGACTCGGCGGCCGTCGATTGCATCATCTGGAAGGGCGCCTACCTTAAGCGCACCTTCGA
>USGN01000096.1 GCA_900554255.1 uncultured Collinsella sp.
TCCATCCTCGCAGTATCCGGTTCTCAAGGTGCACGCCTGCGCTGGTTCCCGGTTCGACCGGGCCGCGCGGCAAGGAGATATATTGCCAGACCGGAGGGGCGCCGTGGGCGGGAATCGCGCACTCCATATTTTGTTCACAAATGAATAGATCCCTCAGTCGCGTCACTGAGGTTAAAACTGAAGCATTGGCTTCTGATATTGGCGATGACCAGCTGTTTTACGAGTATTGAGACATCGGTCATCTCTGGAGCGCTACTTTACTCCAAAGGCATCAGCTATTTGTTTCCCATCGGTAAAAGGCGGGTTTTGTTCGCCAAGCGTTCTTATATATAAAGAGAAACGGGTCGAACCCATGCCTTGGCAACAAAAAAGCGACCAACCGGAGTCGATCGCTTTCTTTTCTATGGTGGGCCGTCAGGGGTTCGAACCCTGGACCTTGGGATTAAAAGTCCCCTGCTCTGCCAGCTGAGCTAACGGCCCGCGGGTGGCATTGTACCACGGTCTGGGACTATTCCCAACTCCATTGGCCGTTCTGGAAAATCACAACTTCACGTCCATCAGGCGTAATGCCCGTAATATCGATGTCGTCCGTGCCGATCATAAAATCGACGTGCGTGCTCGAGACGTTAACGCCATGCTCCAGGAGCTCCTCCTTGGACATGTCATACCCACCCTCGATGCATTCGGGGAAACCGACACCTAGCGCGAGATGGCAGCTAGCGTTCTCGTCATAGAGCGTGTCATAGAACAGAACGCCGCTTTCGCGGATCGGAGTGTTCTTGGAAATGAGCGCGACCTCGCCCAGATGAGCGGCACCTTCATCGGTGTCAATAATGCTCGCAAGCGTTGCCTTGCCCACGCGGGCGTCGTAGTCCACCACGCGGCCGCCCTCGAACTTAATCCAAAAATCTTCGACTTTATTGCCGTGGTGGATGAGCGGCATGGCCGAGTACACGATACCGTCGGCGCGCATGCGATCGGGCGAGGTGAAGACTTCCTCGGTGGGAATGTTGGGGAAGAAGGGGTGTCCATCGGGCGTCTTACCCTTGCCGCCGGCCCACTCGTGACCCTTCGTCATGCCAATCGTCAGATCGGTTCCATTTGCCGCGGTGTAATGCAAGTAGTCGAAACGATTGTCGTTCAGGAAACGCAGGTTCTTTTCGAATGCGGCGTCATGGAGTTCCCAGTCGCTCTCCGGGTCCTGGCCATCGGCGCGCGCGGTGTGCAGAATCGCATTCCACAGTTTATAGATTGCAACCTCATCGGCGTCTCCTGGGAACACCTCGTGCGCCCAAGCCACGACCGGAGCGCCGGCGATGCACCACGGATTGATGTTGTAATCCAGTCCACGGCGGAAAACTTTGCACTGCGTATTCCTCGCCTTTGATGCCGCGGCCGGCTTGGCTGGATCGATGCCCTTGAGGGCCGCAGGATCCGCACCTTCGATAAAGACAAAGCAGGCACCATCCTGGGCCAAGGAATCCAGCTGCATGCGCTTCCACTCGGGTGTCTGCTCAAAATAGCTTTTCTCGACATGCTCGTACGTGAGCCTCGTCACGGCATCATCGGCCCAAATGACCGTCACGTGGCCGGCGGCGGCAGCATAGGCCTCCGCGACCACCACGCGCGCAAACGGCGCGCACTCGACCGGAGACTGAACGACGACCTCCTGGCCGGGCTTGACGTTTACGCCCTTGCGGACGACCAGGCGCGCGTAGTTTTTAATCTTGGGCTCCAGGGCCTTCATGCCCTCCAGAGCTTCTTCGACCGTCAGGGCAGCTCGAATCATGTGCCACTCCATCTATCTATAGAACAGTAAAAAGGCGCGCCGCAAAAACGACGCGCCTTATATCTTAGCGATAAGTATGTATGCAAACGCTACTTCTTCTTGGAGTCCTTCTGGTCCTCCTCGGCAGCCGCGCGCTCAATAAGAGCGTTGAGCTTGTTCTCGGACATGCCCTCGGCCTGCGTGCGGTACATGTTGCGCAGGGGACGGATACGAACGAAGTCGTAGATAAAGTCACCTAGGATGATGACATAGGACAAAACGATGCCGACCATCTGGACAGGGCTGGACACCATGCCAGCGGGAGCGAAGTACAGCGAGGCCCAAATTGCCACGACGAGCACCATGCCAATGGCGAGCACAATCCACCAGATGCGACGGCGCTTGGTGTAGTCCTCGTCCTGCTTGAGGAGGATATTCGACACCGTATAGATGCGGTCCTCCTTGGCGCGCTGCTTGGCCTTGCGGGCGCGCTTCTCCTCTTTAGAGAGGCCCTCGAGGTTCTCGCCCTTCTCGAGCTCTTTGCGGCGTGCCTTAGACGAAGCCGGCACGATGCGAACGGAGCTCGCTGCTTGGCGGGCGGGCTTAGCAGATGCGGCAGACTTGCGCGCAACCCCGGTAACTTCGTGGGATTGCGTGCGCTTGTTCGTGGCGCTACGGGTACTCACTTATGCGTTCTCCTTCATGCTTGTGAACTGGGAGCCGGTGATGATCTGGAAGGCCTCGCGATAGCGCTCGGACGTGCCATCGATGACCTCGGCGGGCAGGTGCGGGGTCTCCCCCGTCATATCCCAGTTGGCCTTGAGCCAATTGCGGACGAATTGCTTGTCGTAGCTAGGCTGGATCTTGCCCTCCTCGTAGCTGGCAGCAGGCCAGAAACGGCTGGAGTCGGGCGTGAGGCACTCGTCGATCAGCGTGACCTTGCCATCAATAACACCAAACTCGAACTTGGTGTCGGCAATGATGATGCCACGGGTCGCGGCGTACTCGGCAGCGGCCTTGTAGATCTTGAGGGAAAGGTCACGAATCTGCGTGGCGATGTCCTCGCCCACGATCTCGCAGCAACGCTCGAACGAGATGTTCTCGTCGTGGTCACCGATCTCGGCCTTCGTGGACGGCGTGAACAACGGCTCGGGAAGCTTGGAAGCCTCGGTCAGGCCCTCAGGCAGCTGGATGCCGCAGACGGTGCCGTTCTCGTCGTAGGTCTTCTTGCCCGAACCGGTCAGATAGCCGCGGACGATGCACTCGATAGGAATCGTCTGGGCCTTCTTAACCAGCATGGCGCGGCCAGCGAGGTAGTCACGATACTCAGCAAACTCCTCGGGGAAATCCGCCGGGTCGATGGAAACGAGATGGTTGGGGACGATGTCGGCAAACTTATCGAACCAGAATGCCGAGATGCGATTGAGCACCTCTCCCTTAAACGGAATCTCGTCGGGAAGAATGAAGTCGAACGCAGAAATGCGGTCGGTGGCGACCATCAGCAGGTTTTCACCGGCATCGTAAATATCACGAACCTTGCCACGGGAATCCGGACGACGCTCCATCGTTGTCACGTGAGTCACTCCTTACCTAAATACGACAGAAATGCGGGTTCTTTCCCGCATGTTTTCGCAAACTCGGAGCGGCAGGGACGCGGCCCCTCCTTCACCGAATAGCGAAAAGCTAGTGCTCCATTGTAGTAGATGCCGCGTCTGCCGTGTGCTCGCGGGGCAGATGAATTGTAAAAGTCGTACCCTTTCCAAGCTCCGACTCCACGGATATGTAGCCATGGTGACGCTCGACAATCTGCTTGGTCACGGCGAGGCCGACGCCCAGGCCGCCAGCTTCGCGGGCGCGGCTGGCATCGGCGCGCCAAAACCGCCCGAAAATGCGCGACAGATCGTCCTTGGCAATACCGATGCCGGTATCAGAAACGGCAATGCTGACGTGCCTGCGGTCACTGAGCACCGACACCACGACCCAACCGCCCTCGGGGGTGTAGCGCATGGCGTTGCTCATGAGGTTGATAACGCATTGCGTGATCATGTCGGGATCTGCCTCGACAACGTCATCGTGACCCTGCGTCTCATCTGCAAAGCGCAAACGCAGGTCACGGTCGGCAAACAGGCGCTCCTGGCCATTCACAATCGATCGCACGAACGGAACCATGTCCACCGGTTCTAGATTGAGCGGAGCCGTGCTGTTTTCCATACGCGATAGGTCGAGCATCTGCTGCACCAGACGAGCCAGGCGACGCGTCTCGGAAGCAACGGTCTCCAAATGCTCATCGTCGGTGGGATACACGCCATCCTGCATGGCCTCGACCGTTGCGAGCATGGCCATAAGCGGCGTGCGAAGCTCGTGTGCAACGTCTGAGGTCAGGCGCTTCTCGTGTTTCATATCCTTCTCGAGCGAAGTGGCCATCTCATCGAAGGTCTCACCCAGCTGATCGATCTCGTCATCACCGCGCAGTCCCGTGCGAGCCGACAGGTCGCCGTCACGGATTTGCTTTGCGGTACTGGTGATGCGATGAATCGGCTTGGTGAGCATGCGCGACACGAGCGATCCGATAACGACCGAAATGCAGATTGCAACAACCGCGGCGAGGGCCATGGCGTTAAAGGTCTTCTCCCTAAACGCAGAGTCCGCCTTGGTGAGCAGAGCGTCGGAGCCGATGGCCCACAGCTTTACCTGTCCGACATGCTCGCCGGAAGACGTTACAATCTCGACGTTAGCAACGCTATCGGAGTCGGTTGGAGCAGACGAGACCGGGCTATGCGATGCCCTCTTGCCGCTCGTGTCGTCGGTCGTAGCCTGGTTTTCGCGTACATCGGCGGTGGCGCTTGCCGAGGGCCAGGAATCGTCATAAACGATCACGCCCTTTTTATTGACGACCTGCATGCCCAGATCGTCGGAAACCAAACTCGACGTTGCGACCGTGCGCAGTTCTCCCGCGGTCCAAGAGCCGTTTTCCTCATATGAGGTCGCCAACTTCTCGGCAGCGGAATTTGCGATTTCGACGATATTGGAGCGTGTGTAATCCGAAAAGACCGTGCCCCACACAACAGAGACAACGCCCACCAGCACCAATACTGTCATGAGCGATGTCAGAGCAAAAGCAAGTGCCATGCGCGAGGGATAGCTCATCGTTGGCCGTGAATCGGAACGAGGCGTGTTCCAACTAGCCTTGGAACCCGCCTCGTTCTCCTGCTTATGCTTTTGCCCGATTTCAAAGCGCGCAGGTGTCATATGTGATTTCCTTTATTTCTCGTCCGACTTATCGGTCTTGGTCGGAGCCTCGAAGCGGTAGCCGACACCGTGGACGGTGTAGAGCCACTTGGGCTTCTTGGGGTCGTCGCCCAGCTTGGCGCGAAGGTTCTTCACGTGGCTGTCGATGGTGCGCTCGTAACCCTCAAAGTCGTAGCCGAGCACCTTCTCGACCAGCTCCATGCGGTTGTAGACGCGGCCGGGGTGACGGGCAAGCGTGGTGAGCAGCTTGAACTCGGAAGCCGTCAGGTCGACTTCCTTGCCCTCGACCAAAATCTTGTGGCCCGAGATGTCAATGACCAGATCGCCAAAGTCGAGCACCTCGACGGCCGGCTCATCGGCCTGGTGGGCACGGCGGAACAAGGCGCGCACG
>USGN01000097.1 GCA_900554255.1 uncultured Collinsella sp.
CCGGGAATAACTTCGACGGGCACATCGGCCTCACGCGCCGCCTCAACTAGCGCCTGGCCGGGATCGGACACGCTCGGCATGCCGGCGTCCGAGGCAAAGGCGAGGGTCTCCCCCGCCAGCAGACGGTCGACCAGGCCGGCGGCGCGGCTGGCGATCACATTCTCGTCGCAACGGACAAGCGGCTTGGAAATGCCCAGGTGCATCAGCAGCTTTGACGTCACACGCGTGTCTTCGCAGCAGATGACATCGGCAGCGGCAAAGGCTTCGCCAACGCGCGGGGACAGGTCGCCCAGGTTGCCGATGGGCGTGCCGACCACATAGAGTTTGCCCGTATGGGCGCTGTTTTGCGTCATATCAACCTATTCAATCATGCCGCGCTCGAGCGTACCGAGCGCCGCGCGGGCGTCCCATGCTGCAATGCGTTTCTCGGTCTTCCACGTTTGGAAGAACCAACCGGCAGCCGGCGCAAACGAAGCCAGCTGGTTGGCGATAAACACGCGCTCGTACGCATTGCGGCCCTCGGGCGTAACCGACGAGTTGGCAAAAATCGCCGCACCCGACCATTCGCCCACCAGCACAGGGAATCCGGTCGCGATTGCCTCCTTGAGCTCACGCTTGTTGCGCGAAATCGCCGTCGTCAGCCCGCGGGGGCTCGTGATGTCGAGCGCATGCTCGTCGCGGTAATGGTACAGGTGAAGGTCCATGTAGACGTTCTTGTACTTAGTGCCGCGCATAAAATGCTTCCACTCGCTGGGATGCCCCGACGACGAGAAGACGACGATCTTATCCTCGGGCATATACGAACGGACGAGCTCATAGGCATCGCGATAGAAGTTGCGCAGGTAGTGCGCCGGAATGCCATCCGTCACGGTGAAGAGGCTCTTGCGGACACTCATCTGCGGCGTATCCAGCAGCTCAATGCCCAGCAGGCTCTCGGCCTCGCCGTAGCGATCGGCCAAGCGCTCGAGCACGTCGAGTGCGACATGACGACCGTTGGTGGACGAATGCCACTCGGCGACAGCCTCCGGCGTGGTGGGCGAATCGTTGGAATCGCCCTGGCCACCGGGCACAGTTGCTAGATCAAGCAGCACGCGGATGTCGTACTTGGGAGCCCACTCAATTGCACGGTCGATGTAGTCGACAACCGAGATGTAGGACGCATCGGACTCCTGCGAGCCAAAGGCATACCAGGGTACCGGCAGACGCACGGCATTGAGGCCAATCTGCGCCATGCGGCGAAAATCGTCCTCGCTCACAAACGTCTCGTAATGACGGCGCATGCGCTCGTTATAGGCGGCGGTGCCCATGGCCTCCTGCAGCTCGGCCGCGTTGGATGCACCGGTCGCCGCGTATAGCGACGGGGTCACCCAAGGCTCGGGAATAAACCAGCCAGAGAGATTAACGCCGAGTATCCTCTCCATCACTGCCCCCTTCGGATCGTGCAGGCCGAGCCTGCATCGTATTGCATAGGAAAAGTATCGTTTTGAGTATACCCGCGCGTGCGGACAGGCGACCGAACGGTCTACAAAGTGGCGCAAAAGTGGGAGGAATGTCTGGGGCGGGCCCGAGCTAGTGCGCCGAGATGTGCACGCACGTCGGAAGCAAGCGCCGGAAAGCGCATCCCACTCTAAAACCCAATTCTGAGACGCATTTTACGCGGAACCCTACATAAAAGAAAAGGACCCCTTTGCAGAGGTCCTAGTCAATTCAAGGTGGCGGGGAAGGGAATCGAACCCCTGACACGAGGATTTTCAGTCCTCTGCTCTACCAACTGAGCTACCCAGCCATTTGAGGTGTGCCTTGTTTCAAGGCTTGATTAGTATAACCAAGGACGCGTTCCGGTCAACCGAGAATTTTAAAAAAGTTTTTGAGCACAGCCTCGGTTCTATAAATCGGCACGTCAGAGGCATCAGCCGGCAGCAAGAAGTTTTTCACTCAGAGCCGCACGGGCAAACTCACTTGGCGTCATCCCCTCGGCAGCCGCCCGTCGACGAATGGCCTCCTTCATTCCCAGAGGAATCTTGACCGACAGCGTTGCCGTCCCCTCACCTGAGAGCGGGGGCCGTCCATGCACGATTCCACCAACGGTGTGTTCGCCATCCGGAAACTCTCCGCGCTCGTACGACTCGCACCACGCGTCAATCATTTCATCCGTTACAACCTGACCATTAGCGGCCGTATACGTCTTGCCCATCATCGACCCCTTTGCCGAGCTCGCTCGATCTCTTGCCAGAATTTCTTCTGAACCGGAGACAGGGCATGAATAATGAGCCATCCACGAATTAGTTCGACCGCAACAAGTTCCACACTTCGACCATCTGGAAGCCATCCAATGGCAAACCATCTCGGCGGCTCGTCCTCCGACTCGCGGCGAATGCACTCAGTAACCGCGAACCAGGCACCAAGCACCTGCTTTTCCGTCAAGTGTTTTTTGGCGTTCGGATGGATCTCAACATCCATGCATCTTCTCCTCCATCTTACCCAATTTCGTATGACGAAAGTCCGCCGTCGCCAATCTCTTACGCCGGTACTTGTTGGAGGGCGGGAGGTGTAGCGAGGATTGAAGGGCGTTCCAATACCGCCCAGGCACCGGGACAGGAACACATGTGCCAAGGACGGACGTTTTCGTAGCGCGCGAGGATATTGCCGTCGCGATTGATGAAGGCGATGTCGATGGGATAGGCCATAAAACACGTATGGACCGAAGAGCAGCGTGGAAACGCCATGACGAGCGGCAGGCCGTTGGCGGCAACCGGACGCCGTCCCAGCATGCCGCGCAGGCGCATGACAAACGACTCCGCTACCACAAACTCGGCCGGCGTCCAACCCAGCCTATTGAGTGCCCGCGCGTAGGCGATGTAGGACGAGACCGCGGTCACATGACCACCCCCGGGCGCCATGGATCGACCGTCACCGCGCGCTCGTGCGACAACGTTGTCGGCGCCCCCAGCAGAACGCCAGCGATGCTGAGAGAAGTCGGCCACGGCTCATAGTGCATGGTGCAGGTGTAGGTCCTAAACGTACCGGATAGGGAGAGCAGGCCACCATCCGATGCCTCCGCGCCTTGCTCGCTCGACACTTCGATCTGTAAGTCATAGCCTTCCATGGCATTCAGAATTTGAGTCTGGACCGTCGCCGAGGCATCGGCAGAGCTCTCGTCACCCTCCCCGCCCGGCGCCACAGCGTGCGCCAGCACGATGTCGGGCACCACGCGGTCGAAGCGCGCGACAGCGCCGGCAAAGATCATGACGTTGTACACGATGAGTGCCAGCACCAGCAAAACGGGCGTAACCACTGCCATCTCCACCGTCGCCTGGGCGCGCTCCTCGCGCAGACGCATGCGAATACTCATTACGACCCACCGCCCAGAGCGCCAACCAGCGTGGCGACATCGACGGTGAGTGGGATGGAGCCGCCGCCGGGCAGAGGAATCTCCGCAAGCGTGAACACCGTACCGCTAATGGTGCGTTCGACTTGATATTCCAACGCCTCGCAAAGCGCCTTGGGATCGGTCACGCCCAACGGAATACCTCGCAGTTTGTCTTGTGCTTGAGAGAGACCCGCAATGTCAGACCCCGGGCTCTTAATGACGTTGGCGGAATCGGCTTTCGCAGGCGCAAGTCGCACGGTTCCAGACCCAACGCCGCCACGGACGCCGAAACGGTATCGCCGAGCCACGATGCAATGGAGCCCAACGCACCGCTGCCCCCTCCTAGGTCTTTAATCATCTCGTCCATAAGTTCGTCGGCCGAACCTTGGATATCACCGTATCCCACGAGCAGCCGTCCCCAAACATCCATGACGCCGTCGAGCACGCCGGCAACGCCGCCCGAGCGTTCCTTCAATGTCGAGAAAAATCGCGAAAGCACGTTGTTTTGCGCCGTCGCCTCATCGGGCGCCAGCACCGCGGCAGAGATAGCACCGCGATCGCCAAGCCTGACTGCCGTGTTAAACGAGGAGTTAAGTTGATCGGGGCTGGTAATATCACCCGAAACTGCAAATGCGACCACGCCGTTGCGTCCAGGTGGGGCGATACGCGGGCGCTCGCCGGAAAGCGCTTTAATGGCCTGGTCAAACGCATTGCCTGCACGGTCGGCCTCGTCCTCGGTCTGACGCTCGAGCTCGAACTCCTTGTTGCGGCATTCGACGTAGTCTTCCAGGGCCTCTTTGAACTTATCGAAGTGGTACTCGAAGCCCCTTTCGACAGAAGTCGTTGCAATCGCAACGTACCCTAAAGACGACACACCGAAATGGCATTCGCTACGTTTCGTGACCGTCAAAATCTGCGACGGATGCCAGCCCACCCGGCTTTCCTTTTTTGTAATTTGGACAGTCAGTCCCATAATGCAAATAGGTAACTTTATCTACTTCACTCGTGGGCCAACACGCATCGGTATAGAGTTCAGTCGCCCGCGCCTCATCTGGATTTCGCGGAAGGAAAGGGGTGTGGGCGGAAACTTTGCCGTCCTTTTCAGTTATATATGCCCGCTCGACTTCTTCGCTCGCATAAGCGAAGAACACCTTTCGTGCAGCAGAATCTGCCTGTTTTTCCGGACCCTCGCCAAGCGGTTTCTCATTTGCCAGGCGCTGGCGATAGTAGGCCTTCGCGCGATCGAGCGCCACTTGCGGTTCCCACGTAACGCTCGAAGCGTAATGTGGATTTTGAGCACCAGAGAGATCCGTTAGGCTTTTCGCACGCTCCCACATACACGAGTACTTGCCAATCGAACTCTCGTCCGACCCACCACAATCCGCCAGCCAAGCGCGCTCTTTGGCCTTCGCCGTGTCCTCAGAAGCCTTCCGCAGCTCCTCGGCCGCACGCTCTAAATCATCTGATGTGTCTTTAATGGTATCGGTCGAGATCTCTGACCCTTTGAGCGCAGCGAAGTCCGACTCGGATGTCCTGGGCACAGCAAGCGCCGTACCGGTATAGGTCACACTATCGGTATCCTGCGCCGACACCGCCTGTGTGGCACGCGCAGCGATCAGATACGGCAGAGCCGTCTCGATTTTCTGTAAGCCTTCCGATGCGCTTTTGGCAAACTTGTTGCGCGTTTTAATGATCTCAATCCCGGTGTCGACCATATTGCCGGCAACTGGTTCGGCACCCGGGATGAGGATGGCGACCAGGCCCGTCCCGATCGTGGCAAACCCCGCCAGGCCCAGACTCAAGATGCTCGCATCAACCACCGTGGCAGCCGTGTGATAGGACGACACTACGTTGACACCCGCCAGCGCGCCGCTATCGGCCGCCACCTGGGTATCCCCGGCACGCGACATGCTCCATATCGCCGCGGTCGACGAAAACAACAACGTGAGCACCACTAGGATGACCACGGCAGAAGAAAGCGTGGTGTAGGCACCGTCTTCGATAAACAGGTCGATACCGGCGCGGCCCA
>USGN01000098.1 GCA_900554255.1 uncultured Collinsella sp.
TCATGGATGGCGACGACGGTTGCCGATACCGCCAGCGGGCCGATAATGCCGGTGTCGAGCGTCTTGATGCCGTCGATGATGGTGATGCCGCTAGCGGAGGTCAAAGACGACGGGTACTTAAGTCCAAGACTGTCTCCGCTCAGCTTAATGATCTCGCTCAAAAAGAAGCAGTAGGCAAAATAGGCGACGAGAGCCTCGAGGCAGCAACGAGCCGGTTGTTTTTGGGCAAGACCGATGGGCAGCGCTACGGACCGTCCACGAGCCGCGCTGGATGATGGTCCAAAAAGCGTACCAAGGGGTTCCGTATACGGCGAGATCGCCGACGATGTCCGCAGTCGTTGCGAGAGCGGAGACGCCGACCATGAGGCCTGATATAGAAAACAGCATGGCGGGCGCGAACATTGCCCCGCCAAAGCGTTGGATTTTTTGCAGCATGTTCTGCCTTCCGAATATCGAGGCGCGTTGCGCGTGGGGAAACGTTTAAACAATGGATTCATTGTAGAGGACCAGACGAGTGTCGTACCGGCAGTTTTGAGCGAAACCGATTTGGGCATGACAGAAACCGTCAACGGCTAAATCCTGTCGCTTCACCGATATTCGGTTTAAACAACTTTAAGAAATGCTATCGTGCCTAGCCGGAAATGAATAATGTAGAGGTGAAACAATGCCAAAAGCGATTTACGAAGGAATCTACCGCGAGATCCGTTCGCGCATCATTAACGGGACCTATGCGTTTCAGGAGATGCTGCCAACCGAAGCCGAGCTGACCGCGGAATTTGGCTGCACGCGCAATACCGTCCGCCGCGCTTTGAGCATGCTGGCCGACGGGATGTTTGTGCAGCCCATACACGGCAAGGGCGTGCGCGTTATTTGGCTTAAGGGCGAAACCGACATGTTGGGCGCACTCGAAGAGGTTGAGTCGTTTGGCGAGTTTGCAAAGCGCAACAATGCCGTTGCATCGACGGACGTTAAGTCTTTTGAACATCTGGTCTGCACCGAGCAACTCTCTCGTCGCCTGGGCTTTAAGGTGGGCGAGAAGTTGATTCGCGTGGTGCGCGTCCGTAGCCTTAACGGTAACGCTCGCCAGGTGGACCACGGCTATTTTCTGGAGTCGATCGCCAAAGGCCTGACCCCCGAGGTCGCGTCGGATTCTATCTACGGCTATCTGGAGCACAAGTGCGGCGTCAAGGTGATGGCGAGCCGTCGTACGGTGAGTGTCGAGCTCGCCAACGATGAAGACTGCAGCTATCTTGACCTCGGCAAATACAACTGCGTTGCCGTCATGGAGAGTCAGTCGTACACCTCGGATGGCATCTTGTTTGAGGTGACGCACACCCGTACGCACCCCGAGATCTTCCACTACCGCGTCAACTCCAAGCGATAGCCGGCTAGCTCGCAGCCTGACGAGACTCATGCCCTCAAAGCGAAAACGCCCGGTCAAACCGACGATGCATCGGCTTGACCGGGCGTTTTCTCTATATTCGATAACAAATAATTGTTTATACAAAACTTGTCAAGTATCAAGTTGAAATTACCGTTCACCGAAGTTTTTCTACCGCTCTAGTAATACTTGTTCAAACAACTAGCCAAATAGCGTATTGTACAAATCAGCAAAAGGGGCAAAGTCCCCGAGCCAATCTCCGAAGGCGGCGGCAAAGGGTGCCGCCACGGTGTGAAAGGGTGGATTGTAATGAAGAACGAAATGAGCAGAAGGCAGTTCCTGGGCTTCGCTGGTTCCGCGGCTGCGGTTCTGGGTCTGGGTCTTGTGGGCTGCGGTGGCTCCGCCGGCTCCGGCTCCTCTGCTTCTGGTGACGCCGCCGAGGTCTACTTCCTCCAATTCAAGCCCGAGGTCGACAAGGAGTGGAAGGAGATCGCCAAGGCGTACAAGGAGGAGAAGGGCGTCGAGGTCAAGATCGTGACCGCCGCCTCCAACACCTACGAGGAGAAGCTCAAGTCCGAGATGTCCAAGAGCTCCGCTCCGACCCTGTTCCAGGTCAACGGCCCCACCGGTCTTAAGAACTGGAAGGATTACTGCGCCGACCTGTCCGATACCAAGCTCCGCGGTGAGCTCATTGACGACTCCCTGGCTCTGCAGTCCGATGGCAAGGATCTGGGTATCGACTGGGTCCAGGAGAGCTACGGCATCATCTACAACAAGCAGCTGCTCGAGAAGGCTGGCTACAAGGCCGAGGACATCAACTCCTTCGACAAGCTGAAGGCTTGTGCCGACGACATCCAGGCCCGCAAGGACGAGCTCGGCATTGAGGGCGCCTTCACTTCTGCTGGCATGGATGACTCCTCCAGCTGGCGCTACACCACCCACCTCGCCAACCTCCCGCTCTACTACGAGTTCGAGAAGGAGCACAACCAGGAGGACGACGAGATCAAGGGCGAGTATCTCGACAACTTCAAGCAGATTTTCGACCTGTACATCACCGACTCCACCTGCGATCCTTCGCAGCTTGCCTCCAAGACCGGCGACGACGCCACCAACGAGTTCGCAACCGGCAAGGCCGTCTTCTATCAGAACGGCTCTTGGGCATACGCTGACCTCACCAAGGCCGGTATGACCGACGACCAGCTCGGCATGCTGCCGATCTACATCGGCGTCGACGGCGAGGAGAACCAGGGCCTGTGCTCCGGCGGCGAGAACTACTGGTGCGTCAGCTCCCAGGCTTCCGAGGATGCCCAGAAGGCCACCGAGGACTTCATGTATTGGTGCGTCACCTCTGACACCGCCACCAGCATCATCGCTGACAAGATGGGTCTGACCGCCCCGTTCAAGAGCGCTAAGGAAACCACCAACGTCTTCTCGCAGCAGGCCGTTGCCATGGCCAAGGACGGCAAGAAGACCGTCGCTTGGGACTTCGTCTACATCCCCTCCGAGGAGTGGAAGAAGAACCTCAAGCAGGCTCTGATCGCCTATGCTGCCGACAACAGCAAGTGGGACGGCGTCAAGAACGCCTTCGTGGATGGCTGGAAGACCGAGAAGGCTGCTTCCGAGTAAGCAGTTGCTGCCCAAGCTATCTGATTAGCGACAGGGGGCGGGCAGACGGTGGTTTGCCCGCCCCCTGCATATTGAAAGGACCCTTCTATGGGCAAAGCACTCAAGCGCTGGTGGCCGCTCTTTATGCTGCCCACGTGCCTGGCGTTTATGATCGGGTTCGTGATTCCCTTTATCCAGGGCTTCTATCTCTCGTTCTGCCAGTTTATTACCATTAACAACGCGCATTTTGTCGGTATTGAGAACTACGTGCGCGCACTGTCCGATCCGCAGTTTGCTACGTCGTTCTTCTTTACGGTGGCATTTGCCTTCCTGTCGACGGTGCTCATCAACGTGATCGCCCTCGCCATCGCGCAGGCGCTCACCCGCAAGGCGCTCAAGGGCACTAACATCTTCCGTACGATCTTCTTTATGCCTAACCTGATCGGCGGCATCGTGTTGGGCTACATTTGGCAGATCCTGATCAACTGCCTGCTTTCCAACATCGGCGCCCAGCTCATTGCCCTTAACTCTGCTGCTGGCTTCTGGGGCCTTATCATCCTGACCCTGTGGCAGCAGGTCGGCTACATGATGATCATCTACATCGCCGGTCTGCAGTCCATTCCGTCCGACTACATCGAGGCCGCCAAGGTTGACGGTGCCACGGCATGGCAGACGTTCTGGAAGGTTAAGATCCCCAATCTGATGCCGACGATCACCATCTGCCTGTTCCTGTCCATCACCAACGGCTTTAAGCTGTTCGACCAGAACCTCGCCCTTACCGGCGGCGCCCCTGCGCACTCCACCGAGATGCTCGCCCTGAACATCTACAACACGTTCTACTCGCGTGCCGGCATCGCATGGCAGGGCATTGGCCAGGCCAAGGCAGTCATCTTCTGTATCCTGGTCGTTGCTATTTCCATGATCCAGCTTAAGGCCACGAGGTCCAAGGAGGTGCAGCAGTAATGAAACGCGATAAGGCTATTAACCGCGCGCTCTCGATTTTCTTTACGATCCTGTCGCTCGCGTGGATCTACCCCGTGTTCATGATTGCGCTCAATTCCTTTAAAAAGGGAACTGCAATCAGCACCACCACGGCATTCGATTTGCTCACGCCCGAGACGTTCAACGGCCTTGCAAACTACGTGCACGCTCTTAACGAGCAGGGCTTTGCCTCGGCGTTTATGTACTCGCTCATCATCACGGTCACGTCGGTCGTTCTGATTTTGGTGTGCTGCTCCATGTGCGCTTGGTACGTAGTGCGCGTCAACAGCAAGATTTCGAACTTCTTCTATTACCTGTTCGTCTTCTCGATGGTCGTGCCCTTCCAGATGCTCATGTTCACGCTGTCCAATTTGGCGGACCGCATCGGCTTCAACACGCCATTCAACATCTGCTTTATCTACCTTGGCTTTGGCGCGGGCCTGGCGGTCTTTATGTTCGCCGGCTTTGTAAAGAACATCCCGCTCGAGATCGAAGAGGCGGCCATGATTGATGGCTGCAACCCGGTCCAGGTGTTCTTTAAGATTGTTCTCCCCATCATGAAGCCCACCTATCTTTCGGTCGGCATTCTCGAGACCATGTGGGTCTGGAACGACTACCTGCTGCCCTACCTTACGCTCGACTCCACCAAGTACAAGACCATTCCTATCTTGATCCAGTACTTCCGCGGCGGCTACGGCCACGTCGAGCTCGGCCCCATGATGGCCTGCATCATGATGGTCGTTATCCCCATCGTCATCATGTACATCCTCTGTCAGAAGTACATCATCGACGGCGTGGTGGCAGGTGCCGTCAAGGGCTGATGCCGTAACTGTTTTGCAAGTTTCTGCGGCGCCCCTCAGCGTGGCGCCGCATATCGAAAGGTAGAGACATGGCCGAGATCGTTCTCAAACATGTTCAGAAGGTGTATCCCAACAACGAGTCCAAAAAGAAGGGCTTCTTTGGCAAAAAGAAGAAGACCGAGGAGAAGAAACACAGCCTCAAGGTTACCGAGGACGGCGTGCTTGCGGTGGAGGACTTTAACCTCACCGTGCATGACCAGGAGTTCATCGTCCTCGTTGGCCCCTCTGGCTGCGGTAAGTCCACGACGATGCGCATGGTCGCCGGCCTGGAGGACATTACCTCGGGCGACGTGCTCATCGACGGCAAGCGCGTCAACGACGTGGCGCCCAAGGACCGCGACATCGCCATGGTGTTCCAGAGCTACGCTCTGTACCCCAACATGACGGTGTACGAGAACATGGCGTTTACGCTTGAGCTCAAGAAGGTCCCCAAGGACGAGATCGACCGCAAGGTTCGCTCTGCTGCCGAGATCCTGGGTATTACCGAGTATCTCGACCGTAAGCCCAAGGCGCTCTCCGGCGGTCAGCGTCAGCGTGTCGCCATCGGCCGCGCCA
>USGN01000099.1 GCA_900554255.1 uncultured Collinsella sp.
CCAAACGTCAGCCTAACAGTTTTGAAACCCTAATTGGTAAAACTGTCAAGAGTTTTACCACGGCAATTCTGCCAGTGGTATAAACATGTCGCTTACCGATTAAACGCCCCCGCAAATCCACTTTCGTCCATAAAACTAACGTACAGGTGTTATCGTAGTTTCTGCCGAAAGTTCCACCGAGCACGCGAGGTGGAACGAATCATAGAACTATCGCCGTCCCTTCGATTCGTGCAGCCTTGGACCTTTCGCATCTAGTCACCAAGGCAACACGCTGCCGCGTCATGATGGGATCAAACGTGAGCGATACAAAGCTAAAGCCAGCAACCAAAAAGCCTGCTACCCGTAAAGCCGCCCCGCACGCACCGGAGCTCTCCAAGGACGATGTCTACCTGTTTGGTACCGGCACGTGGGAGCGCAGCTGGGAAAAGATGGGCGCTCACCCCGACACGCAGAACCGTACGCGCGGCTGGCGCTTTTGCGTTTGGGCGCCCGACGTAAAGAGCGTCCACGTCATTGGCGAATTTAACGACTGGGATGAGGAAGCCAACCCGCTGGTGCCCGTGCATACGAGCGCTATTTGGGAAGGCTTTATTCCTGGGGCCGAGCAGGGCCAGCTCTATAAATATCTCATCGAGACCAACGAGGGCGAGAAGCTCTACAAGGCCGATCCGTACGCCTTTAAGGCCGAGTGCCCTCCGGGAACGGCCAGCGTGCTGTGGACCCTCGATGGCTACCAGTGGAACGACGCCGCCTGGCTCAAGCGCCGCGCCGGCCACAACCATATGTCGCAGCCCCTTAACATCTACGAGGTGCACATTGGCTCGTGGAAGCGCCACGGCGACGCACCGCAGGGCGCGACGGACGAGTACGGCAACTACCCCGGCCCCATGGACCCCTTCCCCGCGCAGCGCGGCGAGTTTTACACCTACGACGACCTGTCGGTGGAGCTCGTGGACTACGTGCGCGACATGGGCTACACGCATATCGAGGTCATGCCGCTTATGGAGCATCCCTTCGATGGCTCATGGGGCTACCAGACGACCGGCTACTATGCCGCCACGTCGCGCTATGGCAACCCGCAGCAGCTCATGCACTTTATCGATGCGTGCCACGAGGCGGGTATCGGCGTGATTATGGACTGGGTGCCCGGCGGTTTTTGCGCCGACTCCCACGGCCTTGCCACCTTTAACGGCCACATGCTGTTTGAGCACGAGATTCACCCCAACTGGGGCACGCATAAGTTTGACTTCGCCCGCGGCGAGGTCCGCTCCTTCCTGGTCTCCAACGTGCTGTACTGGCTCGAGAACTTCCACGTGGACGGCATCCGCATGGACGGCGTGTCCAGCATGCTGTACCTCAACTTTGGCATCGACGATCCGGGCCAAAAGAAGTTCAACAAGTACGGTACCGAGGAGGACCTGGACGCCAGCGCATTTATCCGCCAGGTCAACTGCGCCGTGGAGGCTCACTACCCCGACGTGATGATGATGGCCGAGGAGTCCACCGCGTGGCCGCTCGTGACCTATCCGCCGCAGGACGGCGGCCTGGGCTTCCACTACAAGTGGGACATGGGCTGGATGAACGACACCCTGCACTACATGCAGACCGATTTTCCGTGGCGCCCCGGCAACCACGGGCTGCTCACGTTCTCCATCATGTATGCCTTTACCGAGAACTTTATTTGCCCGCTGAGCCACGACGAGGTCGTGCACGGCAAGTGCTCGCTCATCGGCCGCATGCCGGGCGACTGGTGGCGCCAGTTTGCCGGCCTGCGCACGCTCGCCTTCTACCAGATGACGCACCCCGGTGCCAAGCTCAACTTTATGGGCAACGAGATCGGCCAGTTTATCGAGTGGCGCTACTACGAGTCCATCCAGTGGTTCCTGACCGAGGAGTACGAAACCCACAAGCATCATCAGGCGTTTATCAAGGCGCTCAACCACCTGTACACCGCCGAGCCCGCCCTGTACGAGCGCGGCTACACCGACGACGGCTTCACCTGGATCGACGCTGACAACTCCAAGCAGTCCATCGTGAGCTTTGTACGCCAGGGCGAGGACGTTGATGACGACCTGGTGATCCTGATCAACTTTGATCCGGCGAGCTACGAGAGCTTCCGCGTGGGCGTGCCGCGCGAGGGTGACTGGGAGGTCATCTTCGATTCTGACCGTCCCGAGTTTGGCGGCAGCGGCTACGCCGGCGAGGAGCCCTACACCTGCTCGAGCGAGCCCTATCCCTGGAACGGGCAGATGGACTCCATCGAGATGAAGGTGCCCGGTCTGGCAGGCGTAGTGCTTAAACGCCGCGGTCCCAGCAGCTATAAGCCGCCCGTGGTTAAGGAGCCCAAGAAGGCGACGCGCAAGCGTGCGTCCTCGGTAAAGCCCAAGACCGCAGCTACTAAGAAGGCTCCGGCTAAGACGAAGGCCACGACGACCAAGGCCAAGGCCAAGACCGCCGCAAAGCCCGCTGCTAAGGCTACCGCGGCCAAGAAGCCGGCTGCCAAAAAGGCCGCTACCAAGGCAAAGTCTGCTTCTGTTAAGTCGTCTGCCAAGGATGCGTAACAAAACCGTTACAGCTGTAATTACCCGCACCGCCGGGGCGTAGGATGTAAGTCATAACCGTTCCGGGAGAAACATCCCCGGGGGAAAGGAACGTATGAATAAGATCTTCGACAACAAGCAGGAGTTTACCGAGCTCTATCGCGATGCCGTCATGAGCATCAGCGGCAAGAGCGTCGAGGCCGCCAGCGACCTCGACCGCTTTAACGCCCTGGCCAAGCTCGTGGCCGAGAAGGCGCGCACCGTTGCCACCAAGAGCGACGCCCGTGCGGCGTCCGAGGGCAAAAAGCGCGTGTACTACTTCTCGATCGAGTTTTTGATCGGCCGCCTGCTCGACAACTACCTGCTCAACTTTGGCGTGCGCGACATGGTCGCCGAGGCGCTCGACGACATGGGCTTCGATCTGTCCGTCATCGAGAACCAGGAGCCCGATCCGGCTCTGGGCAACGGCGGCCTGGGCCGTCTGGCCGCGTGCTTCCTGGATTCCATGGCAGCCGAGGGCATTGCCGGCTACGGCAACGGCATGCGCTACCGCTACGGCCTGTTTAAGCAGGAGATTGTCAACGGCAGCCAGGTGGAGGCCACCGACGAGTGGCTCACCCACGGCTATCCCTGGGAGGTCCGTCGCCAGGACAAGGCCGTGACCATCAAGTTTGGTGGCCGTGTTGAGGGCTTTGAGGAGGACGGCCGCACGTTCTACCGCACGGTGGATACGCAGGACATCCTGGCCGTCCCTTATGACATTCCCGTCGTGGGCTATGCCGGCGAGACCGTCAACAAGCTGCGCGTTTGGGCCGCCGAGCCGGTCGAGGAGCACTTCGATCTGGAGGCCTTTAACCGCGGCGACTACGCCCTGGCCGATGCCGAGCGCGCCGAGGCCGAGGCCATCAGCGCCATCCTCTACCCCAACGACGCCGGCGAGCACGGCCGTCTGCTGCGCCTGAAGCAGGAGTACCTGTTTGTCTCGGCCGGCATCTACAGCCTGCTCGACACCTTTGAGAAGGAGCACGGCGCGAACTGGGAGCTGCTGCCGCAGTTTGTGGCCATCCACACCAACGACACGCATCCCGCCATGTGCGGCCCCGAGCTCATGCGTATCCTCATCGACGAGAAGAAGCTCGAGTGGGACGACGCCTGGAACATCGTGACGCAGGTCGTGAGCTACACCAACCACACCATCCTGCCCGAGGCTCTGGAGAAGTGGCCCATCGGCACGTTCTCCAAGCTCCTCCCCCGCGTGTACCAGATCATCGACGAGATCAGCCGTCGTTGGCACGAGTCGTTCGACACCACTCAGGAGGGCTGGCAGGAGCGTCTGCGCCAGACCGCCATCCTGTGGGACGGCGAGATTCGCATGGCCAACCTGTCCGTGATCTGCAGCCACAGCGTCAACGGCGTGGCCAAGATCCACTCCGACATCATCAAGAACATCGTGCTCAAGGACTTCTATGCCCTGACGCCCGAGAAGTTCAACAACAAGACCAACGGCATCTCGCACCGTCGCTTCTTTGCCGAGGCCAACCCCACATACGCCAAGCTCGTCACCGAGGCCATTGGCGACGGCTGGCTCAAGGACGCCTTTGAGCTGGAGAAGCTCAAGGAGTTTAAGGACGACACCGAGTTCCTGAAGGCCGTGGGTGCCTCCAAGCGCGCCAACAAGGAGCGCCTGGCCGCCTACGTCAAGGCCGAGACCGGTCTGGTTATCGACCCCAACACCGTCTTCGATGTCCAGGTAAAGCGCTTCCATGCCTACAAGCGCCAGCTCATGAACATCATGAAGGTGATGGACATCTACAACCGTCGCATCGCCGATCCCAACTTCCACGTGACGCCGACGACCTTCATCTTTAGCGGCAAGGCCGCCTCGAGCTACACCTTCGCCAAGGAGACCATCCGCCTCATTAATTCCGTGGCCGACGTCATCAACAACGACCCGCGCGTCAACGAGGTCATGAAGGTCTGCTTTATCCCCAACTTCCGCGTGAGTAACGCTCAGCTCATCTACCCTGCCGCCGAGATCTCGGAGCAGATCTCCACGGCCGGCAAGGAGGCCTCAGGCACGTCCAACATGAAGCTCATGATGAACGGCGCCATTACGCTGGGCACCCTCGACGGCGCCAACATCGAGATCGCCGACCTGGCCGGCCGCGAGAACGAGGCCATCTTTGGCCTGACCGCCCCCGAGGTCGAGCAGCTCTGGGCATCGAACAGCTACTTTGCATGGGATACCCTCAACGGCGACCGCGAGCGTCTGGGCCGCGTGATGGACGAGCTTAAGGACAACACCTTTGCGGGTCTTTCGGGCAACTTTGAGAGCATCTACAACGAGCTCATGAACAACAACGACCCCGACCTGGTTATGGCCGATTTCCGCAGCTACGTGGATGCGTGGGAGAAGCTCACGAACAGCTACGGCGACCAGGAGACCTGGAACCGCAAGGCGCTGCTCAACACCGCCTCCTCTGGCTGGTTCTCGAGCGACCGCACCATTCGCGAGTATCGAGACGAGATCTGGCACGCGTAAAGGCCGCGAGCTCCCCTATGCCAGCACGGCATTACTCGACGGGCGTGACGCTGCGCCGCGCCCGTCGCTAATGGGTTTAAGAACATCGATGACAGAAGGAGAAATCGATGAGTAAGAAAGAATGCATCGCGATGCTCCTCGCAGGAGGACAGGGCAGCCGATTGGGGGCACTCACCCAAAAGATCGCTAAGCCGGCGGTTAGCTTTGGTGGCAAGTTCCGCATTATCGACTTCTCGCTCTCCAAC
>USGN01000100.1 GCA_900554255.1 uncultured Collinsella sp.
CGTCCTCGTCCTCGTCGTCAACGTCGCGCATGCGTTCCGCCTCGGCGCGGGCGCGCTCGTCCTCGGCGCGCTCGTTTTCCTCGTAGAGTGCCTGGCGGCGAGCCTCGCGCTCCGCCGCCTTGGCGGCTTCGTCCAGGCCGGGTGTGGCGCCCGTCTCCTCAACTGTCTCTGCAACCGCGGCATCCTCGGCGATGGCCTGCTTCTTGAGCTCCTCGGTCATGCTACTCACCTCCCTTCATCTGCGATTCCGCGATAGCGCGGTACACCTCGCAGGTTTCCATAAGCTCGTCGTGCGTGCCTAGGCCCACGATCTTGCCGTCTTTGAGCACCACGATCTGATCGGCATGCAAAATAGTCGAGATGCGCTGGGCGATGATGAGCACCGCGGCATCGCATGTCTCGTCCCGCAACGCATGGCGCAGGGCGGCATCGGTCTTAAAGTCCAGGGCCGAAAAACTGTCATCGAAGATATATAGATCGGCATGCTTCATGAGCGCACGGGCGATTGCCAAACGCTGGCGCTGGCCGCCCGAAAAGTTCGTACCGCCCTGGGCAACCGGGGTATCGAGCCCCTGCGGTTGGTCGAGTACAAAGGTGCTCTGGGCAACCTCAAGCGCATGAAGCATGTCGCCCTCGGTCGCGCCTTCGTTACCAAAGCGAAGGTTGCTCGCCACCGTGCCCGAGAACAGCCACGCCTTCTGCGGCACATAGGCAATGCGCCCGCGGATTTCGTCTTGCGTAAGCTCGCGCAGGTCCACACCATTCAGGCGAATGGAGCCCTTGGTGGCATCGTGGAAGCGCAGCAGAAGCTTTGCCACCGTCGATTTACCCGAGCCTGTCGAGCCAACGATCGCAGTCGTCTGACCGCGACGGCAGGCAAAGCTCAGGTCGCACAGGGTGTCCTCGTCGGCATCGTCAAAGCGAAACGACATGTGGTCGAACACGGCCACCGCATCGGCTTCGTCTTGGGGCTCGCGCGCCCCGTCATCCAGCGTGCGGTCACCGTCCACGATGCTCGGCTCGATCTCCAGCACCTGCTGCGCGCGGTTCAGACATGCGGCGGCGCGCGGAAGCGTCAGCACCACCATCTGCGCCATCATCACAAAGAACAGGATCAGGATTGCGTACTCGAGCACCGCAGAGATGCTCGCGATCTGCATGGCGTGGGCGCCTACGCGGTTGCCGCCCACCCACAGCACCGCCACCTCGGCGATGTTCATCAAAAAGAAGCTTGAGCTGTCGAGGCCCACAAACAGGTGGTTGACTTTGATGGCGTTGGCGGCGTATTCGCTAAACACCTCGTCCAGACGCCGTTCCTCGTGGCGCTCCTTGTTAAACGCACGGATGACGCGCACGCCCACAATATTCTCGCGCAGCACCACGTTCATGCGGTCGATAAAGCTCTGCAGGCGCATAAAGATCGGCGCGGCGTTAGCCACCGTAAAGACCGCCGCCACCAGCACGATCGCAACCACCACGCCCAGCAGCGTGCCCATGGCGGGATCGATGAACCAAGCAAAAATGATGCCTGCCACGGCCAAGAACGGCACCGGCAGCACCAGCTGAATCGTCTGCAGAATCGCCTGCTGGATCACGTTGATGTCGTTGAGCGAGCGCGTGATCATCGAGCCGGTGCCAAAGCGCTCAAAGTCGCTGGCAGACAGCTCGAGCGACTTGTCGTAGACGGCGTTGCGGATGTCACAGGCCACGTTGGCCGCCAGGCGAGCCGAAAGATAGCAGCCCAGCACCGCGCCACCGCTGGCCATGCCGGTCGCGATTAGCATGTACAGGCCGTTGCGCAGGATGTAGTCGATATCACCCGTCGTGATGCCAGTATTGACCATATTCGCCAACATCGTAGGCACCAGCAGCGTGCCGACGTTATCTATCAGCAGCACAAACAGCGTCACCGCAATCAGCCTGCGATACGGCCTCATAAACCTCATTAAGAGTCGCACGTCTCCCCCTCTTCTTGTTTTTCCACTTGGCTCTCGGCGGCTATCTGCTGTTTAAACGCCTCGCACTCCTCGTTAAGCGCGTGGGAAAACTTGCCGACCAGGCGCATAATCTCACGCTGTTCCCAGGGCTCGAGCGCGCCAAAGGCACGCTGCTCGGCTTTAACCGCCGGCAACGCATAGTGCTCGGCGAACCGCCGGCCCTCATCGGTCAAACAAACGACCTTATTCTTACGACTGCCTTCGGCAAATTCCAGCGTTGCAAGCCCTCGCGCCGTCAGGGTTTTAATTGCCGAGTTAATGGTCTGCTTGCTATAGAACCATTCGCTCGTGAGCCGGCTCACAGCAACGTCTTCGGCCGCCGTGCTGATATCGACGAGCATCCAATAGGCGCAATCCGAAAGGCCGCAGGCGCGCGAGAACTCCGAATAGATATGGTCGAGTCCATTGAGCAACCGATCAAAGTCGACCAGCGTAACCGCACTATTCATCTATCCCACCATTCAATTGTCCGATTTTTGACCAATTATGTGTCTCTAGATTAGTCCGAGTTTTGACTATCGTCAACAGGCTCTCCGCAAATGCGTGCATTTTTATGGCCTATCGGCAGAAAAAAACCGCCGGCGCGGGGGCGGCGCCAGCGGTCACGTGAAAATCGAGTTTTATTGCCTGTTAAGCGGCGACGGCCTCATAGACCGTAGCGCCCGAGAAGCTGTCATGCAGGCTCTTGCCGGCAATCCACGGCAGCTCGACGACCTCGCAGACCGTGTTGACCAGCTCGGAGCAGTCAGTAAAGTGGCCCTTGTCGTTGAGGGCCTCGCAATCCTGAACACGCCAATAGCCATCGGTGTGCGTGATGTAGTACTCGTGATCGTTGATCGACACGAAAGCGCGCGTCTTGGAACGCAGCAGCTTCAGAAATCCTTCGAAATCGGTCTCGACGACATCTCCAGCCTGGAACATGATGTTACCTCCTGGCCCGGCGCCACCATGGCGCGTTGATAAACGTTGGTGCTCCTTTAGTAAAACCTTTATCAGAGCTTATGCGCGCATCATTTAGGCAAGTGGTAAAAAACCGCAGGGTAGACGGGATAAAACGTTTAACCATCCCACCGGTTTGTCACATTCTGGCTGAAGTTTTATGCAAACCAACTTTTCCACTTGGTAGCTTGCATTGTTTGGGGCCGACTGCGCGATTACGGCTACGGCACGACGGGTAAGAACGAGGCATCGAAACCAACGTCAGGAGGACCCATGGAGACCATCGAGGCACTCATCCACCGCCGCAGTTGCCGTAACTATAGTGATCGCCCCGTCGAAGCCGAAAAGCTCGCACGCATTATCGAGGCAGGCCAGTACGCGCCGAGCGGCATGGGGCGTCAGCCGGTGACATTTGTCGCCGTTACCGACCCCGCAACCGTCGAGCGCCTCTCGCAGCTCAACGCACAAGTTATGGGCAGCGAGGGAGATCCCTTCTACGGCGCCAAGACCGTTGTGGTGGTGCTCGTCGACCGCAGCGTGCCCACGCACCTGGAAGACGGCTCGCTCGCCATGGGCAACCTGCTCAACGCAGCCTATGCGCTGGGCGTCGATTCGTGTTGGATCCACCGCGCGCACGAGGTCTTTGACTCACCCGAGGGACTGAAACTGCTGGCCAAGTGGGGTCTGCCTGCCGACGGAAGCCTGCGCGGTGTGGGCAACTGCATTCTGGGCTACGCCGAGGACGCACTCCCCGAGGCAAAGCCGCACCGCAACAACGTGGTGTACGTCGGGTAATTAGTTCCGCCGTTCTAACGAACGGCGGAACAATCTAGTCGACTGGATGATAGAAGGTATCGACGACCGTTTGCTTTACGTTGTCCTGGTCCAGGTAGAACTCGGCGAAGGTGTCGCCCTGCTGCATGGTGCCCTGCGGCGTCACGACATCAAACGAAGTCAGGCCGTGCTCGAGCATCGTGGTCGCCAGATAGCTGAACTCATCGAGACCCAAATTGGTCCACGTATAGTCGCCCATGGCCTGATACAGGCTGATGAACATGGCGGGGTTGCCCTTGGCACTGCTGAGTACCTTCGACGCAAACGCCTGCACGTAGCTCACCTGGCGCGCTGTGCGATCCAGCGAAGACGTCAGATTCGTCGTGTCGCGCCACTGCACGTACTTTTCCGCCGTTGTACCAAGCAGCGTGGTCTCCTGGCCCTCGACAACCGACGTGCCCGGCACGGTCTGCGTAGGCACCAGCGTCACACCGCCGATGGAGTCATTAATGGGAGCCACGCCCTCGATATTGAGCGTGTAGTAATAGTCGACCGGAATGTTATCGAGCACACGCGAGGCAGCGGCGGCCGTCAGCGCCGATGAGTTGTCGCCATCGGTGCCATAGGCAAACTGCAAGCACAGCTGCTCGGTCACCTGACCGGCAAACGAACCATTGGAATACGTATCTACGGCAACCATGCTGTCGCGCGGGATGATAATGCCGCGGGCCTCGCCCGTGTCGGTATTAAGCGCTACGACCATCACAGTATCGGACTGGCCCTTTTGCGTACCGTCATCGTTATTGCGGCCATCAAAGCCGATAAACGCCACCGTGGCCATATGCTTGTTGAGCGCATACTTCTTGCCGTTATAGGTAATGGTGTCGCCCTTGGCCTTAATGACCTTTTCGGTCTTTTCCTCAATCTTCTTTTTGCCTTGGTTCACGCTGTGATTCACAAAGCCCCAGCCGGCAGCAGCAACCGCACCAATCACGAGCAGCACGATCAGCAGCGTGCGGATACGGCGGCGGCGCTTGATGTGCTTAATCGACTCTTTGGAGCGTCGACGACGCTGAGGTGCCGTCTCATCAAGCGAAGGCCACTCTGCCTCATCAACAGGCTGCGCCGCAGCTTCATCGGTCTTTGCCGATGCGTCGGACGAGGCCTCGGCCTTGCTCTGCGATTTTTCGTCAGGCTGAGGCGTCGGAGTGTCTTTGGTCTCCCATTGAGGCTCGACAGGCTCCGCCACATCCTGAACCTGCTGCTCGGGATTGTTTACTTGATTTTCGTCGGGATCCACCGCATCGATAAAGTGCTTGCCACGGGGGTTCATGACTATTTTGTCTCCTGGTCGCTTGTTAACACACCGCTGACAATATAGCGCGAGTTGCCCTGCGAGCTATCGAGCATGCAGGTGCTCAACTGCACAATCTTACTATCTGCATCAAGTGTCACGCCGTCACGTGCATTTTTGAGCAATGCGTCCGGATTACAGACTGAATTAAAGTAGTCCTGGCGCACGGCAGGGTCGGCAAAGTTAAACGAATTGAGAATGTGACGGTCGTCATATTGATAGGCCGAGACAATCTTGTACGT
>USGN01000101.1 GCA_900554255.1 uncultured Collinsella sp.
GTTGGACGCGGCCGGCCGCGTTGCCGCCGTCGACCTGAAAAGCGATATCGACATCTCGCCGTTTGCCAACAGCGCTATGGACGGATATGCCGTGCGCTCGGCGGACTTGGCGCAGGCGTCTGGTGAGACGCCGGTGACGCTCGACGTTATCGGACACGAGGCTGCGGGCCATGTGTTTGAGGGTGCTCTTGGCCCGGGCGAGACGGTCCGCATTATGACAGGCGCGCCGGTGCCCGAGGGTGCCGACGCCGTAGTGAAATACGAGATCGTCGACGTGCTCGATGGCGACGGCAACGAGGGCTCGCACGTGAGCTTCTCGGCGCCGGCCAAGGTGGGGGAGAACGTTCGCTCTGCCGCCGAGGAGGCCCATGCCGGCGATGTTGTGATACACGCCGGCGAGGTCGTGGCTCCGGCGGGCGCGGGTCTGCTGGCAAGTGCCGGATACGCGAGCGTGAAGGTGCACGCTGCCCCACGTGTGGGCATCATCTCGCTGGGCACGGAATTGGTCGCACCGAGTAAAGTACCGGCGCGCGGTCAGATTCGCGATTCCAACTCCTCGGCGTTGATGGCCGAAGCACTCGATGCAGGAGCCGAGCCCGTGTTCTACGGCATTGCGCCCGATGATGAGCAGGCGATTGCCGATCTGGTGCATCGCGCCGTGCAGGAGTGCGATTTTGTCATTACGAGCGGAGGCGCCTCGGCGGGCGACTACGACTATGTGACGGCGCTCGTCCGGCGCGAGGGCGAGGTGCTCTTCGATCGCATCTCGATGCGTCCGGGCAAGGCCATCACGTTTGGCTTGCTCGGGGGTAAGCCCTACCTGGGGCTTTCAGGCAATCCGGCCGCGGCGTATGTGGGCTTTGAGATGCTCGCCCGTCCGGCGATTCGCAAGATGCGCGGCTTTGCCGAGGGTCCGCGTCCCGTGCAGCAGGCGACGCTCACACACGGTGTGAAAAAGCGCCAGGACCGACGCTTCTTCGATCGCGCCACGGTTTTGCGTGACCCCGAGACCGGTGAGTTGTTGGTGACCGAGGCTAAGACACAGAATTCGGCGCTGCTTGGAACTATGCAGCGTGCGAACTGCCTGTTGCGTATTGACGAAGGACCGTGCGAGCTCAAGGCGGGAGATGCCGTGGACGTTGTTCGCGTCGACCTGCCCGAGGGCACCGTGTTGTAGGAGGAACACTATGGAGCTGAAGATATCGATCGTGACGTGCTCGGATACGCGCGATCTTGCCCAGGACGAGGCTGGAGCCGCCCTCGAGGAACTTATCGAGGCGCAGGGCTGGACGGTCGCCTCACATGTGGTCGTGCGCGATGACGTCAGCGAGATTGGTGATGCCATTGTGGAAGCCGCCGATGAGTGCCACGCCAATGTCGTGCTCACCTGCGGTGGCACGGGTCTTTCGATGCGCGATGTGACGCCCGAGGCGACGCGTGCCGTCTGCGACCGCGATGTGCCGGGTATTGCAGAGGCAATCCGCGCATACTCCATGACCAAGACGCGCCGCGCCATGCTCTCGCGCGCTATTTGCATGCAACGAGGCCATACACTTGTCGTAAACTTTCCCGGTTCTACGAAGGCCGCCCGCGAAAGCTGGGAGGCCATAGCAGACCAGCTGGAGCATGCGGCTCAGATGACAGCGGGCGGCGGACATACCAACTAAGCGGTTTACCTGCGGCGGAGTGACCTGAACGGCTGCTCCGCCTTTGTTTCCCGCCGAAGTGACGCCGAGGTGCACGGTAATTCGAAACTATATTCTCTGGCGAGAATAATTTCTCACTACCATTATTCGCACGGAAGTATAATCTGATTGCAGATTAAAGCCTGCGGCGGGGTGCCCGGGCATAGCGTTCGAAAGGGTTGAACATGTTCGATATGGTTTCTCGCCGCGGTTTCGTCTCGCTTTCTGCTGCCGCTGCCGCCGGCCTTGGCCTTGCTGGCTGCTCGGGCAACAAGACGTCCGAGCCCGCTGGTTCCGATGCCGGCTCTGCCAAGTCTTCCTCTAAGAAGAAGGCTGTCGAGCTGCAGGTCTTTGCCGCCAACTCGCTCGAGGAGGCTCTGCCCGAGGTTCAGGAGCTCTACACCGACCAGACCGGCACCACCTTTGCCGACACGCAGTTTAAGGCGTCTGGCGACCTTGTCGAGCAGATGCGCGCCGGTGCCGCCGTCGACGTGCTCATCACAGCCTCCAAGGGCACCATGGACGACGCCGAGGCCGCCGAGCTCGTCGCCGCCGACACCCGTGAGGATATGTTCGTCAACGACCTTGTGATCATTCGCGCCGAGGGCTCCGACACCAAGGTCGAGGCCATCGCCGACGTCGCGAACCTGGACGGTAAGATCGCCATTGGCGACGCCAAGACCGTCCCCGCCGGCAAGTACGCCAACCAGGCCCTGGCCTCCGTGGGCCTCTACACCGGCACCGAGGGCGACGATGGCGAGTATGCTCCCGAGATCGCCGACAAGGTGGCTTTGGCCGACAAGGTCGGCACTGCTGCCGCCTACGTCTCTACGGGCGACTGCGTGGCCGGTTTTGTCTACAGCTCCGATATCTTCCGCTACGACGGCATCGAGGAGGCCTTCGTGTGCCCCGAGGATTCGCACAAGCCCATCGTGTACCCGGGTGCCGTTGCCGAGAGCTCCGAGCACGCCGACGAGGCCAAGGCGTTTATCGACTTTTGCCTGACCAACAAGAAGGCTCAGAAGATTTGGGCTAAGTACGGCTTTGAGCTTTCCGCGTAGTGCGGCTTGGCGCGATAATTCCATCGTTTTGTGTTTCACTCCGTCCTTGTATTCGCTTGGAGCTTTTCGTGCTTAATAGATTCCGCATGCTTGTCGCCTGTGCTTTGACCTTCGCGCTTTGCTGGGTGCCGGGATTTGCGTTTGCTGGGGACGCTGAGGGCGGGGCTCAGGCTGCTGCGACCGCTCATGGGCTTTCCTATGGGATCGAGGGTTTTGAGCGGTTGGCCAAGGGGACCGCTCGTGCGATGGAGGGCCAGCCTGAGGGCTACCGGTTTCCCGTTGACGAGGACGTGGACCTTGTAGTGGCGCCTGCTGCCGATCGCGTTGTGGTGTGGATATCGCCCAAGGCGGTCGAGAAGTATGGATTGGATCCGCAGGATAACGAGTGCGTATCGGGTCTCAAGGCCCTCGTCTGTGAGCTCGACAGCGTAAACTGCATGGGAGGTGCGCAGCTAGGGGACGTGGATCTTCCTTGGTATGTCACGGCGGAAACAACGTTTGATGCCGGCGGGTATACCTATGGCTTTGACGAGCGCGGTGCGGATGGGGGCCGCTATGTGGTGATTGCATCAGCCTCGGGTGATGCCAAGGGCGGCGCGCGTTGGCTTGATAGCGCTCAAATGGTAGAAGCATCGTCTGTCGTGTTGCGGCATGAGCAAGGGCCCTTGACCTCTCTGGTCTCCTTTTTGGGCGACATCGACTATCGCCCGTTTTGGGTGTCCATTAAAACGAGCGGCCTTGCCCTGGTGATCTCCCTTGCGCTGGGCCTGTTCGCCGCGTGGAAGACTATGGGTACCTCGAGCCGCATCAAGGGCCTGCTCGACTCGGTCTTTACCATCCCCATGGTGTTGCCGCCCACGGTCTGCGGCTTTTTGCTGCTTATGCTGTTTGGTCGCTCGACCGGGGTGGGCCAGTGGCTGATTGCGCACGGCGTCTCGATTGTCTTTACGTGGCCGGCGGCGGTGATCTCTGCCGTGGTGGTATCGTTCCCCCTGGTCTATCGTACGGCGCTCGGCGCCTTTGAGAGCCTCGACACGCAGATGCTTGACGCCGCGCGAACCCTGGGATGGTCCGAGCGTCGCATCTTTGCCAAGCTTATGATGCCGCTTGGGTGGCCTTCTATTGCTGCTGGTACGGTCCTCGCCTTTGCCCGCGCGATGGGAGAGTTTGGCTGCACGCTGTTCTTTGCGGGCAACTACGCCGGCATTACGCAGACCATCCCCATCGCCATCTATTTTGAGTGGATGGGCGGCAATACGTCGGTCGCGCTCTTCTGGGTCGTGGTCGTAATTGCGTTCAGTTTCCTGGTCATCCTATTCATCAACATGTACACGGCGCATTCGCAAAAGTATCGTGAGCGCGGCCTGTCCCGCGCGGAGCGCAAGCAGGCCAAGCAGCTGGGCGGCCAAACCGATTCGCTCGACCCAGTCGGCGGAGATGCGCTGCGTATCGATCGCGAGGCGTTGGCCGAGCTTATGCGCGATGACACGGTCGCAAAGGGAGGTCGATAAGCCATGTCGCTCGTTCTGGATATCAAAAAGCGCTATCCCGGGTTTATGCTCGACATGCAGCTTGAGGCCGGCGAGGAGCGTGTGGCGCTGCTGGGCGCCTCGGGTTGCGGCAAGAGCTGCACGCTGCGCTGCATTGCCGGCGTGGAGACGCCCGACGAGGGCAAGATCGTCGTCAACGGTGTGACCTTTTTTGACTCGGCGGCGGGCATCAATCTGTCGCCCCAGGAGCGAAAATGCGCCCTGCTGTTCCAAAACTATCAGCTCTTTCCCAACATGACGGTGGCCGATAACGTATGCGCCGGTGTAAAGGATGCGGGCGACGCCGCGGCGCGTAAAAAACTTGCTGAGCGCTACCTGGGCATCTTTGGCCTGGCCGATTTCGCCGACCGTTATCCCGCGCGGCTCTCGGGTGGCCAGCAACAACGCGTGGCGCTTGCCCGCATGGTGGCGGCATATCCGGGCATCTTTATGTTCGACGAGCCCATGAGCGCGCTCGATTCCTATCTTAAGAGCGCGCTCGAGCAGAACATGCTCGACCTGTTCGACGTCTGCAACCGTACCGTGCTCTACGTGAGCCACGACATCGACGAAGCGTGCCGCCTGTGTCAGCGCATCTGCGTGATGCACGACGGGCATGTTGAGGAGATCGGCTCCATCGAGGACGTGGTCCGTCGTCCGCAGACGCTGGCGGCACTGCGCCTGACGGGCTGCAAGAACATCTTCCCGGCCCGCAAGGTGGATGACCACACCATCTTTGTGCCGGACTGGGGCGTCGATCTCCACCCGGCCCGGATGGTCGAGGACGGACTGGTGGCCATGGGCGTCCGCGCCCATTCCTTCCGCCCGGAAGAGGAGCGGAACCCGCTTGCCGTCCACTGCGTGGGCAAGATGGAAGAGCCCTTTGAGTGGATCATCCGGATGCGCGCCGAGGGTCAGACCGCCGGAAGCCCGGATCTCTGGTGGCGTGTCTCGAAAGAGATCGTCCCCGAAACCATGCCCACCCGGCTGGGCGTGGCCCCGG
>USGN01000102.1 GCA_900554255.1 uncultured Collinsella sp.
TCACGTAGCCGCGCGTGGCGATGGAAAGCGCCATCTGCGCGTTTTGCTCGACCAGAAGCACCGTGGTGCCGGCCTTGTGCAGGTCCTCAACAATCTGGAAGATCTGTTCGATCAGAATCGGCGCCAGACCCATGGAAGGTTCGTCGAGCATAAGCAGTTTGGGGTTACTCATAAGGGCGCGCCCCATAACGAGCATCTGCTGCTCGCCGCCTGAAAGGGTACCGGCGACCTGGCGACGACGTTCCTTCAGGCGCGGGAACTGCTCGTAGACGCGCTCCAGGCCCGGAGCCACCGTGGACTTGGGCTGCGTATAGGCACCCATCTCCAGGTTCTCCTCAACCGTCATCTGCAAAAAGGCGCGACGACCCTCGGGAACTTGAGCCAGGCCCTTACCAACCAGCTTATCAGCGGGCGTATGGGTAATGTCCTCGCCCATAAACTTGATGGAGCCGGTCTTGGAGCGCAGCAGGCCCGAGACGGTCTTGAGCGTCGTGGACTTACCGGCGCCGTTGGCACCGATCAAGGCCACGATCTCACCCTCGTTGACGTTAAAGGAGATGTCCTTGATGGCGTGGATGGCGCCGTACCAGACGTTGATGTTGTAGACGGAAAGCATCGGCTCTGCCATTTAGTTCTCCCCCTTATCCTGCTTACCCAGATACGCCTCGATAACGGCATCGTTGTTCTGGATTTCCTCGGCGGTACCCTTGGCGATGACCTTACCAAAGTTGAGCACGCAGATGCCCTCGCAGATGTTCATAACGAGCGACATATCATGCTCGATAAGCATGATGGCAATGCCAAAGGTGTCGCGAATCTTGACGATGTTCTCCATGAGCTCCGCGGTCTCGGACGGGTTCATGCCGGCGGCAGGCTCGTCAAGCAGCAGTAGCTTGGGGTTGGTGGCAAGCGCGCGGACGATCTCCAGGCGACGCTGGGCACCATAAGGCAGCGATCCGGCCTGCTCGTTTGCCAGGTGCTCCATATCAAAGATGGACAGCAGTTCCATGGCGCGCTCGTGGGCGGCCTTCTCGTGTTTCCAATACGTCGGCAGGCGCAGCACGCCCTCAAAGCCGGAGTAGCGCTCCTGGTTGTGCAGGCCGACCTTAACGTTGTCCTCCACCGTCATGGTGTTGAACAGACGGATGTTCTGGAACGTACGGGCAATACCCATGCGGTTGACCTGGTAGACCGACTTGCCCGAAGTGTCCTCACCGTCGAGCAGGATGGTGCCGTGCGTAGGCTGGTACACCTTGGTGAGCAGGTTGAAGACCGTGGTCTTGCCGGCACCGTTGGGGCCGATGAGACCGGCAATCTCGGTCTTGCCGATGGTTAGGCTAAAGTCGTCGACCGCCTTAAGGCCGCCGAATTCAATGCCCAGGTGAATGCACTCGAGCGCCGGGCGCTGGCCCAGGTCGCGGTCGGGAACGATGGCGCCAGAAGGATACGGGACCATCTTGCCCTTGTTGAACTCAAACTTACTGGGCATCGGCTGCCACCTCCTTCTTGGAAGCAAAGCGGTCCTTGACGCGACCGAAGAACGCCTTGAGCTGCGGGTTGTTGGTAAAAATCATGACCAGGATCAGCACGATGGCGTAGATGAGCATGCGGTAGTCCGAGAACTGACGAAGCAGCTCGGGAAGCACCGTGAGCAACGCCGCCGCGATGACGGAACCGCGCATGTTGCCCAGGCCGCCCAGGACCACGAACACCAGGATGAGGATCGACGTGTTGAAGTCGAACTTGGTGGCGGAGAGCTGCGAGAAGTTACCGCCGAAGAGAGCTCCGGCAGCACCGGCGAGGGCAGCGGAAACCACGAAGGCGATCATGCGGTACTCCGTGACGGAGATGCCTACGGACTCGGCTGCAATCTTGTTATCGCGCACGGCCATAATGGCACGGCCGGTACGGCTGCGGACCAGGTTGAGCACGATCACGAGTGCGACCATGACCAGGATGGCACCGGCGAGGAAGGTCGAGTACGTCGACACGCCCGAGGCGCCCTGGGCGCCCTTGATGATGGCGGTGCCGTCCTCGAGCAGGTGCAGGTCGTCGATCGTAGAGTTGCCCGTGATGTTAAAAATCACGTGCAGGCCGCGGGAGTCGACACCCACGATAAGGCAAGTGACGATCTCTTTGATGATCTCGCCAAAAGCCAGGGTCACGATGGCCAGATAGTCGCCGCTCAGGCGCAGGACCGGGATACCAATCAAGAAGCCCAAGATGGCAGCGGCGATAGCGCCGACCACAATGCTGATGATCAGACGCATCGGATCGGACGGAACGGCGCTCTCCAGCGCGACGGCGGTGACGATGCCCGTGTAGGCACCGACGCTCATAAAGCCCGCGTGGCCCAGCGACAAGTCGCCCGCGATGCCGACGACGAGGTTGAGGGAAATGGCCATGACGATATAGGCCGTGATGGGAACCAGCTGACCGGCGATCATGCGCGGAATCATGTGGTTAGACTGCATAAAGAACACGATGGCGAAGGCCACGATGCACATGGCGTACGTGACAAAGTCGTGACGCGTCTGCTTGTCTTTAAGAAACTTCATAACGCTCACCTACACCTTCTCGGGGACGTACTTGCCCAAGAGGCCGGCAGGCTTGACGAGCAGGACGATGATCAAAACACCAAAGACGATGGAGTTGGCAAGGCTCGTGGAAATGTAAGCCTGCGCCATCGCCTCGATGATGCCGATGAGAATGCCACCGACAAAGGCACCGGGGATGGAGCCGATGCCGCCGAAGACGGCGGCGTCGAAGGCCTTGATGCCAGGCATGGCACCCGTCGTGGGCTGCAGCACCGGCGAGTAGGAGCACAGGAGCACGCCGGCGATGGCGGCAAGCGCCGAGCCGATGGCAAACGTCATCGAGATGGTGCGGTTGACGTTGATGCCCATGAGCTGAGCGGCGGCCTTGTCCTCGGACACGGCGCGCATGGCCTTGCCCATCTTGGTCTTACCTGTAAAGAACATCAGGCCGGCCATGATAACCAGGCAGGCGACGATGGTGACGAGCGAGACGGCGCTTACGTTGAACTTGGCCAAGAACTCCGGCACCTGGAAGGTGACGAGCGAAGTGAAGTTCTTGGGCGTGGCGCCCCACAGAAGCTGCGCGGCGTTCTGCAGGAAGTAAGACACGCCGATGGCCGTGATCAGAACGGCCAGCGGGCCTGCTTGGCGCAGCGGCTTATAGGCCAGACCCTCAATGAGAACACCGAGAACCGTGCAGACCACACAAGAGAGAACTACAGATGCCCAGCCCGGGAGGCCGAGATACGACGTGGCGCAGAACGAGACATAGGCACCGACCATGATGACGTCGCCGTGAGCGAAGTTGAGCATCTTGGCGATACCGTAGACCATGGTGTAGCCCAACGCGATGATGGCGTAGACGCTGCCCATGGACAGGCCGTTGACCAGGTATTGGATAAAGACCGTCATGTTCCACATCCCCCTTTCGAATAGGTTTCCAGTTGATGTATGAAAACGGGACGTTACATCGTCCCTAGATACCAAGCAAGCAGGGAAGGCCAAAACCTCCCCTGCTTGGGATCAAAACCGCTCTATGTAAGGCGGCCAATTAGGCCTGTACGTACTTGCCGTCGGTGATGACGTAAGCCGTGGGCTCCTTCTGGACCTGGCCCTTATCGTTCCAGGTGAGCTTGCCGGTCAGACCGTCAACGGTAATCTTGAGCATAGCCTTAGACAGCTTCTCGGCGGCCTCGGTCGGGTCGGCGTCGACACCAAGACCGGCCTCCTTGAGGGCCTCGGCCACCGCGTGCACGCCGTCGTAGGCGTCGGCGGCAAACTGGTCGGGAGTATCGCCGTACTTATCCTTGTAAGCGTTGACGAAGTCGGCGTTCTTCTCGTCGTCGGCGGAGAACGGGGTCATGAGCAGCAGGCCCTCGGCAAGAGAGGTATCGAAGCCCTCAACGCCCAGGATGCCGTCCATGCCGTCGCAGCCCATCATCTTGACGTCGTAGCCCATGTCCTTGGCGTTCTTGAGCAGGACGGACGCCGGCGTGTAGTAGATCGGCGCAAAGATCATGGTGGCGCCGGCCTGCTTGGCCTTGGTCAGCTGGTTGGTAAAGCTCGTGGCGGAGTCGTCCTTAAAGGTCTCCTCGTCAACAACCTCGAGCTTGGACTCAGCGGCCTGGGCCTTAAAGGAATCTGCGACACCCGCAGAATAAGCGTCGCCGGAGTTATAGAACAGCACGAACTTCTCGTCCGCATATTTCTCTGCCAGGAACTTGGCAGCGTTGACGCCCTGGTTGGGGTCGGTGAAGCAAACCTGGAAGACGCAATCCTTGCCGTCGGTGACGTCCTCGGAGGACGCGGACGGGGTGATCATGAACGTCTTGGGGTCGTTACCACACTCAGCGGCAACGGCAACCGACGCACCCGTGGTGGTCGGGCCGACGAGGGCCTGCATGCCCCAGTCGAGCAGGGTATTCAAGGCGTTGACGGCCTTCTCGCCGTCGGCCTGGTCATCCTCGGCCTTGCTGGCAAGCGGCAGCTCCTTGGTGGAGAAGTCCTTGCAGCCAAGCTCGACACCCTGGGTAACGGACTTGCCGTAGGACGCGTTGGCGCCGGTCAGCGGGCCGATGGTGCCGATCTTAAACGAAGCGTCACCCGAAGCGGAACCGCTGTCGCCGCCGTTGGAGGAGCAGCCAGCTAGAATGGACATCGCCCCCAGACCTGCTGCGCTCGCGATAACGCTCCTGCGATTCATAACAGGGTTCAATGACTTACCGGTGAGGCTCGACATGCGGCTCTCCTCTCAAATCTCGTCGGGTTTCGGTAGCCCGACAGGCCATCCTTCGCCGTGTTCGGCGTTCGCAAAATAGTAGACGCTTTAGTTGAGAAAAGTGGCGATTATTTCAACTTTTCTTTTGTTTTGTCCATTTATCCAAAATTATGCGTATTTCTGTCGGTTTATACAGTTTAGCCACTTTATTGTGTGAAAGTATTGTTTCCGTTCTGTTACAAGCGTCCCTGCCCTGATTAAAACGACCTCACCGCTCGCGTTTTGTGCGCACCTAGGCGGCGATGTACTTGCCGTCCTGAATCACATAGGCTGTAGGTCGTATGTAGTGAGCATGTTTCCAATGTTTCCGCAGCGTT
>USGN01000103.1 GCA_900554255.1 uncultured Collinsella sp.
CCGGCTCGTCCTCGCCGGCCAGGTTGCAGATGATGGACATGTCGTTAGTGACGAGCGCAGAAAGCGAAGAGCCCAGCACCTGGTAGACGGCCTCAGCCTCGGCCTCGACCGTGCCGACAAGCTCCTTGGGCAGCGAGATGTCGGCCTTGATCATATGACGCGTGGCACGGCAGATCTGACGGACCTTATCGGTCATGCGCTGCAGGTTAAAGTCGACATAGATAATCGTCTGAAGCAGGCGGAAGTCGGAGGCGACCGGCGACTGCGTAGCGATCAGGTTGTAGCACACGGCCTCCAAGTTAGCGCAGCGCGCGTCAATCGAAAGCGTGCGCTTCTTGGTCTTGGTGGCGAGCTTGCGGTCGTCGGTCACATAGGCCTTCACGGCATCGTGAAGCGCCAGGTCTACAGCCTCGTAGATGCTCAGCATCTCGTGACGGGCCTCGATGAGCTGACGGGAAAACAGTTTGCGCATGGTTCACTCCAATCAGTTGGGTGCGGTCATGCCGCCCGCACAGTGAATACGCACCGGACCAGGTCCGATCGGCTTGGGACTAGTCGCACCGATCAGCCAAAGCGGCCGGTGATATAGTCTTCCGTCCGCGAGTCCACCGGACTGGTGAAGATCGCGTCGGTTTGACCATACTCGATGAGCGTGGCGGGCTCGCCGGCAACTTCCTGCAAGAAGAATGCGGTGTAGTCGCTGATACGAGCTGCCTGCTGCATTGAATGCGTGACGATGATGATCGTCATCTCGGGCGCCAGCTCGGCCATCAGATCCTCGACCTTAGAGACGGACGTGGGGTCGATGGCGGAGCAGGGCTCGTCCATCAGCAGGACATCGGGCTGCACCGCAAGCACACGCGCGATGCACAGACGCTGCTGCTGACCGCCCGAGAGCGCCAAACCATCCTTGTTGAGCTGATTGGATACCTCTTTCCAGAGGTTGGCGCGCTTGAGCGATTCTTCCACGATGTCATCGAGGTCGCTTTTGCTAGTCACGCCCTGCAGACGAGGGCCAAAGGCGACATTCTCGTAGATGGATTTGGGAAACGGGTTGGGCTGCTGAAAGATCATGCCCACGCGACGACGGAGATCGACCGGGTCGACACCCTCGGCATAGATATCGTTGCCGTCGAGCGTCATGGTGCCCTCGACGCGCGTACCCTCGATAAGGTCGTTCATGCGGTTGATGCAGCGCAGAAACGTCGATTTGCCGCAGCCCGAAGGGCCAATAAACGAAGTGATGGCGTTTTTGGCGATGTTGAGGTCGAGCCCCGTCAGCGCGTGAAAGTCACCGTACCAAAAGTTGAAATCCTTGGCCGTGATGGCCGCTTGCTCCGGCGTGGGAGCGGACTGATAAACGGACATGGGACTCCTTAACTAGCGACGCTTGCGCGACAGGAAGCGCGCAAACAGGTTGAAGGCCAAAATGATCACCATCAGCAAGAGCGCAGTGCCGTAGGCTGCGTTCATGTTGATGCCGTCGTTGGCAAGCAGGTACAGGTGAACGGTCATGGGACGACCGGAATCGAGCGGCGAAATAGGCAGGTTGATGGCCTGACCCATGGTGTAGAGCACCACGGCGGTCTCGCCGATGGCACGGCCGATGGCAAGGACGATGCCCGTGGCAATACGGCCAAAGGCAGAAGGAAGCACGATCTTGGAGACAACCTGCCACTTGGTGGCACCCAGGCCGTACGCGCCCCAACGGATATAGCGTGGAACGGCGCGAATGGCCTCTTCGGTGGTGCGCATGACGATGGGAAGCATCAAGAGCGCGAGCGCCAGAGCGGCCGAGACCATCGAAAGGCCCAGGCCCATAGCCTCGACAAACAAGGCGTAGCCAAACAGGCCCATAACGATGGAGGGCACCGAGGCCAAAGCGTCAGCAGCGTAGCGAATGAGCTCGACGACCTTGCCCTGCTTGGCGTACTCGGCCAGATAGACGGCCGCTAGCACGGCGATCGGCGTGCAGATGAGCATGGCGAGCGCCGTCACGTAGACGGTCGAGACGATCGTGGGCCAAATTCCGCCCTCGGCGTTGACGCCCTGGGGCCAACCGAAGATAAAGTCGAGCGAGATATGCGGCAAGCCGTTAACAACCACGTAGGCGATGATAGCGACCAGCACCAGCGTGGTGATGTAGGCAGCGGCACGAAACACGCCAAGCATGATCTTGTTTGACAGGTCCTTGTTGATACGGCCCTTCTTGCCGTGGGAAAGGGCACGCTTGATGCGCTCGCGCGACGAGGTCGTATCGACCGTCGTGTCAACGAAATCGGACATAGCCTACCCCCTCTTCTTCTTGGAAATCAGACGGACGATGCCCACCAGCGCGGCGGAGATGATAAACAGGACCACGCCCATGCCGAACAGCGCCGAGCGGTGCAGACCCGAGGAATAGCTCATGTCGAGCGCGATCTGGCTCGTGAGCGTCGAGATAGGGCTCGCAATGCTGTCGGGAATAACCGGGGCGTTACCCACGACCATGAGCACGGCCATGGTCTCTCCGATGGCACGGCCCATACCCAGCACGATGGCATCCACGATACCCAGCTTAGCGGCAGGTAGCACGACCTTATAGATGGTCTGCCACTTAGTAGCACCCATGGCATACGATGCCTCGCGAATGCCCATGGGAATGGAATTGAGGGCATCGATGGTGAGCGTGGTGATGGTGGGGACGATCATGATGGCGAGCACGAACCACGCCGTCAGTGCGCCAAAACCAAGACCGCCGGTCAGTTGCTCGATAAACGGACGGATAATGATCATGCCAAAGAAACCATAGATGATAGAAGGGATGCCGGCCAACAGGTCAACGGCAGGGCTGATGAGCTTGCGCACGCGCTTGCTGGCGATCTCGACCAGATACACGGCCGTACCCACACCCAACGGCACGCCCATGGCGAGCGCACCGACGGTCACCAGACCTGAGCCGGCAAGCAGCGACATGATGCCGTAGTGGCCCTCAGAGGGCGCCCACGTAAAGCTAAAGAAGTCCGCCAGACCGATGTCGGTAAAGACGGGCAGCGCCGAGTACGTGGTAAAGACAAAAATCAGGATGACGGTAACGACCGCCAAGAACGCGCAGGCAAAGAAGATCCACTGCAGCGCCTTCTCCTTAAGATAGGTACTGCGTGACACCAACGCCAACTCACGCTTTTTGGGCGCCTGGGTCTCCTGCTCAATCTGGGGGGTTTCCTGTGCTTCCACGCTACTCACTCCCCTTTCCGTCGTTGGTGACGGGAATAAAGCCCGCCTCGCGAATCTGCTTGTCCATCTTTTCGGACGTCACATAGTCGATGTAATCCTGCGCCTGCTGCGAAGGCGCACCCTTCACAAAGAAGTAAAGGTCGCGCGAGATGGGATAGCCGCCGCTCGCGACCGTCTTCTCGAATGCCTCAACATGATTGACCGAGACGGCCTTGACCGAGGTCTTGGCGTTGAGGCTCTCGACAAAGCCCAGCGAGATGTAGCCAATAGCGCCACGCGAGCGGGACACGACATCGCGTACCTGGCCCGTACCCGAAAGAACAGCCGAGCGGCGATCGAAGGGGGTGCCGTCCATCACGATGGTGCGGAAGGCCTCGCGCGTACCGGACGCCTCGTCTCGGTTGATGACCTGAATCCTCAGGTCCTCGCCACCGACCTCTCTCCAATTGGTAATCTTGCCGGCGTAGATATCGCGGAGCTGCTCGGTCGAGAGGTTATCGACGGGGTTGTCGTCGTTCACGATGACCGCAATACCGTCGTGGGCAATGACAATGGGAGTCAGGCCCAGATCCTGTTCGTCGGCATTGAGCCCACGGGAGGAGCTGGCGATATCGGCCGTGCCGGCGCTGACGGCCTCGATCCCAGCGGAAGAACCCAAACCGGAAACGAGCACGTCGATGCCGGTCTCCTCCTTAAAGCCCTCGGCCGCAATCTCGGCGATAGGAAGGCAGGTCGTGGAGCCAGCGACGGTAATGGAAGAGGTAGAAGATCCCGAAGAACAGGCGCACAGCGTAAGCGTAAGCACAGCGGCGCTCAGGACCGATACGATCTTTCTCATAGCATCACGCCGATCGCAGCATGGCGCCCACAGATGCCGTCCTCATTACGGTAGGAATAAAAGCGATCGTTCTGACGCACGGTCGAAAGCTGGGTATCCACGATAGTATCCGCATCGACACCGACATCTACCAGCGCCTCGCAAATGGCAGCGGAAAGATCGAGCATGCGAGAGGTATTCGCATCGATGCAAGAGAACTCGGCGGCAAAGCGATCCATGAGTTCCTGGGATACCTCATATTCGTCACCCAAGATATGGGGGCCGATATAGGCGGAAACGTCGCTCGCATCGCAGCCGGCAGCATCGCAAAGCGCCTGGCACGCCTTGGCGGAAATACGTGCAATCGTGCCCTTCCAACCGGAGTGCACCACGGCAAATCCGCCGGGGGCCACCAGCACCACGGGAACGCAGTCGGCAAAGCAGAGCAGCACGGGCACGTTACGCGCCGTACAGACGATGGCATCGCAGCCCTCGGCAATCTGCTCACGAATGTTCTCGAGATCTTCGGCGCCGTTCGAGGTCACCGTCACGACATGGTCACCGTGTACTTGATTGGGGACAAGCAAGTTGTGCTCGCACTCGGCGGCACCCATGGCCTCGAGTACGCGGCGACGATTTTCTTGAACGGTAAAGGGGTCATCGCCAACATGCGAGCCCAGATTGAGCGAGGAGTACGCATCTTCGGAAACGCCACCGGCGCGCTCGGTGAAGGCAAAGCGAACATCGGATGTCGCGCCCTCCACCAACGTAACTCCATCATGGTCGACACGCGAAACGTTGTCCGCACGTGCTGCCATACTAAAGCCTCCTAATAACACAAGTATCGCGGCGAAGCCGCAGCAGTCCGTGTCATACGGCTGCCATACTTCTTTAAAAGGATACCCGCAGCGGTAGGGACCAAACGTAAAGGGAACGTAAGGAGATTGGAGGCTTTCGTTTACAAACGAGAAACACAACAAAAAAGGGGCGCGCCCAATCAGACGCACCCCTTGCAAGTCGTT
>USGN01000104.1 GCA_900554255.1 uncultured Collinsella sp.
TGCGGGCATTTTGGCTGGCACACTGGCTACCATGCGTGATGAGATGGATCGCTGGGAGCTGCTGTATTCGTATGCCGTTGCGCTTCACAGCTACGCGGGTTTTGCCGCGGCGACGGAGTTTGGCGAGAAGAGCGTTATCGCGACCGATCTTATCGACTTGATCGGTCCTGCCATGGAGCTGGCGGCAAAGGATGCGCTCGAAGATCTGGGAATCATGGACGAAGGGTCGGATGACTAATCATGAATAAAGCCGATTTGACGCGTTGGTCCTGGGTCGAGATCGACCGCGGGGCGCTTCGCCGCAACACGAGGGCCTATAAGAATTTGCTGAATCCGCGCCAGCGCCTATGCTGCGTGGTTAAAGCCGACGCTTATGGTCATGGAGCTGTTGAGTGCGCCAAGATCATGTATTCGGCCGGAGCCGACATGTTTGCCGTGGCGACGGTTAACGAGGGCGTTGAGCTCCGACAGGGCGGGATCACGAAACCCATCCTCATCCTTAGCGAGCCGCCTATCGAAGCCATTCCGACGTTGCTCGAGTTCGATATTATGCCCTCGGTCTATACGTCTGACTTTGCTCTTGCGTATGGCGAATGCGCCGTCGCGGCGGGCAAGGTGGGTAAGTATCATCTCGCCATCGAGACGGGTATGAACCGTATCGGCGTACATTACACGCAGGTGCTCGACTTTGTCCGCGGCATTAGTTTCCATCGCGGCATTCAGTGCGATGGCGTATTTACACACTTCGCCACTGCCGATGAACCTTCGGGCTGGGACTACAAGCTGCAGTGCCAGCGCTTTACCGAGGCCGTTCAGGCCATTAAGGATGCGGGTTTTGAGTGCGGTATCGTGCACTGCGCCAACACGCCGTCCTCGATGCTCGACCCTTCGATGCATTTTGATATGATTCGCGCCGGCGTTGGCTTGTATGGCATGCAGCCGTGCGAGCTGAGCGGCCACGTGATGCAGCTCGATCCCGTTATGAGCGTCCATGCGCGCGTGACGCGCGTGGCACACCCTGCGATGGGCGAGGGTGTGGGCTACGGTTTTACCTACCGCGTACCGCGTACGCGCGTTCAGATCTGCACGCTGCCGATCGGTTATGCCGACGGCCTATCGCGTACGCTTTCCAATCGTATGGACGTGCTGTATCGCGGCGAGCGCGTGCGTCAGGTTGGCAATATCTGCATGGATCAGTTTATGGTCGCCATTCAGTCCAACCCGGCACACGAGATTCCCGAGGCCGAGTATGGTGACGAGATGATTATTGTCGGCCGCGATGGCGATGCCGAGATCACTATGGACGAGATGGCCCGACTGCGCGGAACGATTAACTACGAGGTCGCCTGCGGCTTTGGCATGCGCCTCGACAAGGTCTACGTGTAGGAGTCGCCATGGGCGTCATGCACATCCCCGGCCATACCCATCAGGCGCCACGTGAGGTCGCACTCGAGGAGATTGAGGCTGTTCTGGGCGATTGTCACCTCTGCCAGCTCTACCAGTCGCGCCACAATATCGTGTTTGGTGTGGGAAACCCCCGCGCCCGCGTCATGTTTATTGGTGAAGCACCGGGTCGTAACGAGGATTTGCAGGGCGAACCCTTTGTGGGTGCGGCGGGTGAAGACCTCAACGGCATTTTGTCCCTGGCAGGTCTTAAGCGCGAGGATGTCTATATCGCCAACGTGCTTAAGTGTCGCCCGCCGGGAAACCGCAATCCGCGCCCCGAGGAAGTGCTGGCTTGCTCACCGTTTTTGCGCGAGCAGATTCGAAGCATCTGGCCCGATATCATCGTGACGCTCGGCAACCCCGCAACGCACTTTGTGCTCAAGACCGAGATTGGCATTACCAAGCTGCGCGGCAGGTTCCATCAGATGGGGCACTTTGTGGTGATGCCGACGTTTCATCCTGCGGCGGCGCTGCGCAATCCGGCGTGGCAGGAGTTGCTGGAGGAAGACTTTAAGATGCTGGGCGACTATCTGGAGCGGCATCCCGCGCCAGAGGGTGCCTCGGAATAATAAGGAGCATATATGTCCCTGGAGCGCCTGGGGGTAGGTATTTATAAAACGGCTTGCTCTGCAGATACGGAGTATTTTGGCGAGTTGGTTGCGCCGTGCCTGGAAGATGGTGATGTGCTGATCTTGACCGGCGGCCTCGGGGTGGGCAAAACCCACTTTACCAAGGGCGTTTCGCGTGGTCTGGGCGACGGTCATATGGTCACGAGCCCCACATTTGCACTCATGGCTGTTCATGACCAGGGGCGTATTCCTCTGTTCCACTTTGACCTGTACCGTCTGGAGCATGCTTACGAGCTCGAGGATACGGGCATTTTCGATGTACTGGGCTATGAGGGTGCCTGTCTGTTGGAGTGGGGCGAACAGTTCCAGGACGAACTGACAGACGAGTATCTTTCGGTAACGCTTAAGCGTGATGAGAACGATAGCGACGTGCGAATGATAACGCTCGAGGCGCACGGCGAGCGCGCAGCGAAGCTTTCCGATTTGATTGATAAGGCTGTACAAGATGAGCTTGCATAACGATTACGCGCTGGTGGTAGCGCTCGATACTTCGACCGATATGCTTGCCTGCGCGGCAAGCTGGATTGATGGGCAGACGGGCGAGGCGAAGCTGGCGAGTGGCGACCATATGTGCCGTCGCCATGCCAATGTGGAGCTCGTGAATACCGTTGACAGCGTGCTTGCTCAGGCTGGCATGGACCGTGCCGACGTGGGCAGTTACGTTGTCGGTCGCGGTCCGGGTTCGTTTACCGGCGTGCGTATCGGCATTTCCACCGCCAAGGGCTTGGCGCGCGGTGCCAACGTGCCGCTGTTGGGTGTGTCGACACTCGATGCCTGCGCCTGGACGGCATGGAAGGCTGGCGTGCGTGGCAAGCTCGGTATCTTGGCCGATGCTATGCGCGGTGAGGTATATCCGGCGCTGTATATGCTGGTCGATGAGGGTCCCGAGCGTCAATTTGAGCGCGAACACGTGGCCAAGGCCGCCGTGGCGCTCGATGAGTGGCGCCAAGCAGCGGACTGGGACCAGGTTCAGCTGACCGGTGACGGTCTCGTGCGCTATGGCAAGCTGCTGGGTGAGGACGAGACCGCCCGCTGCGTGGAGCGCGACCTGTGGTGGCCTTCGGGCGAGGGCCTCCTCCTTGCGCATGCCGCGGGTGACGGCGACCCGGCCCGCGTCCTACCGATCTATACACGCCTTTCTGACGCCGAGGAAAACGAGCGCAAACGCCTCGGTCTTGCCGAGAGCGCGCAGAGCGAAATTACGGGCGTTGCCGATGAGCTCGCCGGTCGCCATCTGCAATTCCGCCCCATGGGTGCGGCGGACGCCGAGGGCGCAAGTGCGCTGGAGGCCGCCTGCTTTGAAGGCGCTGGACACGAGGCGTGGACGCCGGGCATGTTTCTATCCGAGCTGGGCGAGGATGTTGCGGCGCCGCGCAGCTGGTGGGTGGCGCACGACGACGGTCGGCTGCTGGGCCTTGCCGGCGGCATGGTCGTAGACGGTGACGTGCAGATTCTGGATGTTGCCGTCGACCCGAAGCATCGCCGCGGGGGTATTGCCCGCAAGCTGCTGTCGCACGTGAGCTATGATGCCCAGATGCTCGGCTGCACCACGGCTTCGCTCGAGGTCGAGGACGGTAACGAGGGAGCGATCGCGCTTTATAACGCTCTGGGCTTTACCGAGGCTGGCCGTCGCCGCGGTTACTACGGTGTTGGCAAAGATGCCATCGTCATGACGGCGCCGCTGCCCTTGGTGCTCCCGGTCGACAACGCTTCGCCCGAGCCGACGGCGGCTGAGCAGCGTGTATGGCCGCTACCTGCACCCGAGCGCACCGTTGAGGAGCGCGCCGAAATTGAGCGTCGCCGCCTGGTGCTTGCCATCGAGAGTTCGTGCGATGAGACGGCTGTGGCGATTATCGATGCGGACGGTAATATGCTGGCCAATCAGGTTTCGACGCAGATCGATTTTCATGCCCGTTTTGGCGGCGTAGTGCCCGAGATCGCTTCGCGCAAGCACGTTGAGGTTATCGTGAGCGTCGTGGACGCGGCGCTCGAGGATGCCGCGGCATCGCTTGGTCTTGAGGGTGGAGCCATTGCCCCCAGCGAGCTTGCCGCCGTGGGCGTGACACAGGGTCCGGGCCTGGTGGGCGCTCTCGTGGTGGGCGTTGCCTTTGCCAAAGGCTTTGCCTACGCTGCCGGTAAGCCGCTCGTATGCGTCAACCATCTGGAGGGGCACCTGTTTGCCAACTTGCTGGCGCAGCCCGACCTCAAGCCGCCGTTCATCTTCACGCTTGTCTCGGGCGGGCACACCATGCTCGTGCACGTAAAGGCATGGGGCGACTACGAGGTGCTCGGTGAGACGCTCGACGACGCCGTGGGCGAGGCCTTCGACAAGGTGGCCAAGGCGTTGGGCCTGGGCTATCCCGGTGGCCCCATCATTTCCAAGCTGGCCGAGACGGGCAATCCCCGCGCGATCGATTTCCCCCGTGCGCTTAACAGCAGGGGAGACTATCGTTTCTCGCTTTCGGGTCTTAAAACGGCCGTGACGCTCTACATCGAGCAGGAGACCAAGGCCGGGCGCACGATTCACCTGCCCGATCTGGCGGCTTCGTTTGAGGCGGCTGTCTTTGACGTGCAGTACAAGAAGGCCAAAAACGCATTGCACGCTACCGGATGTAAGGAATACTGCATCGGCGGCGGCGTCTCGGCTAATCCGCATCTGCGCGAGATGATGATCAAGAAGCTTGGGCGTCAGGGGATTCGCGTAACGGTGCCGCCCTTGTCTGCCTGTACCGATAACGCAGCCATGATCGCGGAGGTCGCCCGCCGTAAATTCGACCGAGGTGAAATCTCGCCGTTCGACGTCGACGCCGATCCGAACATGACGCTGTAGCTGGTACGGCGCGGTCCCCGGACGGAGGGGCCGGATATAAGGTTTCCTGCTCTACAGTCCTGCGCAAGACGAAGGCCACATTAAGTGGCCTTCTTTGCGT
>USGN01000105.1 GCA_900554255.1 uncultured Collinsella sp.
ACCAAGGTCGACAAGAAGCTCAAGAGCGAGGGCATTAGCCGCCTGGAGATCGGTCGCGACAAGTTTGTCGACGCCTGCTGGGACTGGACCCACGAGTACGGCGGCATCATCGTCGAGCAGATTAAGCGCATGGGCTGCTCCGTCGACTTCGATAACGAGCGCTTCACCATGGACGAGGACTACGCCCAGGCCGTGCGCAAGGTCTTCTGCGACTGGTACCACGACGGCCTGATCTACCGCGGCAAGCGTATCGTCAACTGGTGCCCCAACTGCACCACCGCTATCTCGGACGACGAGGCTGAGTACAAGGACGAGAAGGGCCACCTGTGGCACCTGCGCTACCCGCTGACCGAGCCGGTCAACGGCCAGGACTACATCGTCGTCGCCACCACGCGCCCCGAGACCATGCTCGGCGACACGGGCGTCGCCGTCTCCCCGAAGGACCCCGAGAAGGCCGCCTTTGTGGGTAAGACCGTCAAGCTCCCCATCGTCAACCGCGAGATCCCCATCTTTGAGGATTGGCATGTCGACGCCAACTTTGGCTCCGGCTTCGTCAAGGTCACCCCGGCCCACGACCCCAACGATTACGCCATGGGTCAGGCCCACGACCTGCCGCAGATCAACATTTTCGACGAGCACGCGGTGGTCGTCGAGGGCTACGGCGAGTTCACCGGCATGACCCGCGAGGAGTGCCGCGAGGCCGTCATCAAGTGGTTCGAGGAGCACGACCTGCTCGATCACGTCGAGGACCACGACCACTCCGTCATGCACTGCTACCGTTGCGACGCCGCGCTTGAGCCATGGCTGTCCGAGCAGTGGTTCGTTGCCGTCGACAAACTCAAGGGGCCGGCGCTCGACGCCGTCAACTCCGGCAAGGTCACCTTCCACCCCGCGCGCTGGACGCAGACCTATACCACCTGGATGGAGAATCTTAAGGACTGGTGCATCAGCCGCCAGCTGTGGTGGGGCCACCGCATTCCCGTGTTCTACTGCGAGGACTGCGGCTGGGAGGATGCTCTTACCGAGGACACCGACGTGTGCCCTAAGTGCGGCGGTCATCACGTGCATCAGGACGAGAACGTGCTGGATACCTGGTTCAGCTCGCAGCTGTGGACCTTCGCCACGCAGGGCTGGCCGCAAAAGCCGGAGCTGCTCGAGGGCCATCACCCCACGACGGCGCTCGTCACTGCGCGCGACATTATCGCGCTGTGGGTCGCCCGCATGGTCATGAGCTCGCTGTACTTCCTGGACGATGTGCCGTTTAAGGACGTTGTCATCTACCCGACGATCCTTGCCAAGGACGGCAGCCGCATGTCCAAGTCCAAGGGCAACGGTGTTGACCCCATGGACCTCATTGGCATGTACGGCGCCGACGCCATGCGCTACAACCTGCTGACGCTGTGCACCAACAACCAGGACGTCAAGTTCGACGCGAACATCGACAAGAAGACCAAGAAGCTTATCGACAGCCCGCGTACCGACCAGGCCAAGAGCTTTGTCACCAAGATCTGGAACGCCAGCCGCTTCCTGCTCATGAACATGGAGGGCTACACGCCCGGCGAGCCCGTCGTTGAGACGCCGGCCGACGCTTGGATGTTCAGCCGCCTGGCCAAGGCCGTCAAGATGGTCACCGAGGGTATTGAGAACTACACCTTTGGCGACATGGCTCGCGGCGTGCAGCAGTTCTTCTGGAACGAGGTCTGCGACTGGTACGTCGAGGTCACCAAGGCCCGCCTGAAGGGCGAGGGCCGTCTGCAGGCTCAGCGCAACCTGATCTTTGTGCTCGATACCTCCATTCGCCTGATGCACCCGCTCATGCCGTTTGTCACCGAGGAGATCTGGGACAACATGCCGGCGAGCGTGCTCGACCTGGATGCCGAGGGTAACGTTGACCGCGCCGAGGCGCTCATGATTGCCAAGTGGCCCGAGCCCGCCGACTACGCTAAGTATGTTGACGAGGACGCCGAGCGCGCGTTTGAGCTGTGCCGCGCCGTCGTTTCCGCCGCCCGTGCCACGCGTTCGCGTTATCGCTTGAGCCCCAAGGCCGAACTCGACGTGGTCGTGCGCGCCGGTGCCGAGGACATCGAGAAGCTCGAGAGCCTGCGTTCGACCATCGAGCCGCTGGCGAACACCGCTTCGCTGGTTATGGGTACCGACGTTGAGAAGCCGGCTGCGAGCATTGCCGTGGTCGACAGCGGCGTCGAGGTCTTTGTGGTGCTCGAGGGCAAGGTTGACCTTTCGGCCGAGAAGGCACGCCTGGAGAAGGAGATCGCCGCGGCGCAGAAGGAGCTCGCCGGCTGCGAGAAGACGCTCGCCAACGAGGGCTTTGTGGCTAAGGCCGCGCCCGCGGTGGTCCAGAAGAAGAGGGACCGTGCAGCTGAGCTCAAGGAGATCCTGGCGGCGCTGACTGCTCAGGTTGCTGACTTCTCGTAGGCGGTACTGGGGGACGCGGTTTGGGGCATTGCTCGCTACTGCGGACAGTCCTGCTCGCACGAAGGCCACATTAAGTGGCCTTCGGCTCGTGCGGAACTCGCGATAAACCTTATGCCCCGCCCCTCCGGAGCCACACGGGAGGCAGGTTAACTAATTCAGGCCCGGCATTCAGAAAAGTCAGTGCAGCAAAATGGCGATGCAGATGTTGCGAACAAGAAAGGGGCACGTTGCTGAAACGTGCCCCCTATGAGTGGGGTATGAGGCTAGCGCTCGTAGATTACGTTACCTGCCAGGTAGGTGGCCTGAACCTTGGTGGCTTGCAGTTCTTGAGGGTCGATGGTGAGTGGGTTTTGATCCAGGACTACCAGGTCGGCGTATTTGCCGGGCTCCAGGCTGCCGAGGTTTTGCTCGTCGCCCGCTGCGTACGCGCTGCCAAGCGTGTAGTTGCGCAGAGCTGTAGCCGCGTCGATGCGCTCGCTGGGGAGCCAGCCGCCTTCAGGCCAGTGGCTGCGGGGGTCTTGGCGCGTGATAGCCGTGTAGAGCACGTTCATGCTAGTAACGGCTGTGATGGGGCTATCGGTGCCGAAGGCCTGGCGGATGCCGCGCTGCTTATAGGTCGCAAACGGCCACATGATGCGGCTGCGCTCCAGGCCCAGATCGCGCTCCGGTCCACCCGGGTCGAGTGTAATGTGACAGGGCTGGCTCGAGGCAACGACGTTAAGCTTGCGTAGACGATCGATGTCCTCGGGCAAGAAGTTCTCCAGATGCTCGAGCGTGTTATGACCGTGCTGGGGCAGGCCGTACAGTTCGGCGGCCTCCTCAAAGATATCCAGCGCGGCATGAATCGCACCGTCACCGATGACGTGGATGCGCACGGTGTGGCCGCGCTCCGCGGCCGCCAGAACTAGCTTGCGCATGCGCTCGGCGGGAACCGTCAGACGGCCCTGGTCGCCCGGGAAGCGCGGATTGGTATAGGGCTCGGTGAGATACGCCGTGTGTTCGCTCGACACGCCGTCGAAGAACTGCTTAAAGCCTGGCGCCGAGAGCAGCGCGTTGTTCGCGTAGCGGGTCTGGAGTTCTTCCAAGCGTGATTGGTCATCCAGCAGCGTGGGGAACAGGTGGGCGCGAATGCCCAGCTTGCCGGCGGCCTGCAGCTTGTCGTAAACATCGTCGCGAATAAAGTCGCAGCCCGGCATGGGCATGAGCGACATATCGCAGATCGAGGTGATGCCCTGCTCGGCCATACGCCTCATTTGATCGGAGTAAGCGCTTGCAATGCGATCCTCCCCCAGCCACTCAAGGCAGCGCGGTAGCAGCTGCATGGCGGCCGCCTCGTGAGCAATGCCCGTGAGCTCGCCGTTTGCGTCTTTGTCGTAGCTACCGCCCGCTGGCGGCTCGCTGTCGCGCGTGACGCCGAGTGCATCGAGTGCGCGGCTGTTGAGCCAAAGCGTATGCCCGTCGCCCGAATACATAACGCAGGGACGATCGGGGAATGCCGCATCGAGCGACGCCTTGGTAGGATGCTCGGGCGGGTCCCAACGGTAGTCGCGCCAGCCCTGCGTCACAACCCAAGCGTCATCGGGCAGGTCCTTGGAAAACTCGAGCGCGTGCTGCACCAGTGCCGCCTCGGACGTGCCCATATCCATGAGCATGTACGGCGAGGAACCGACCGAGGTATGGAAGAAGTGCAGATGAGCGTCATGGAAACCGGGACAGATGAACCGCTCGCCGTAATCGACCACCGGCGTGGCGGCAGGTGCGGCGGCAATCACGTCATCGGGCGCGCCGACCGCGACGATGCGATCGCCTGCAATGGCAATCGCCAGCTCGCGGGCGGTATCGATACCGTCTTGGGCGGTAAAGACGTTCTTGGAGCGGATAATCCGATCGATATGTTGCATGGGCATCCCCATCTCTGGCAGGAAATTCAACACCCCCGAGTGTACTCCCCCGCCCTTGTAACAAAACCCCAAGCGGCAAACGGCAACTTTACCAGCCCTAGCGGCAGGTGGCATACTGGAGAGAGCCTGTACGATTTTGCGATCAACCCAGCAAGGAGCAAATCGACCATGACGAAGACCAAGGCACAGCAGATTATGGCGGCAACCGAGGTTCGCGCGGCAGACGACGTTACCGCGGCCATCCAGGATATCGCCGCCGAGTTTGAGCCCTATATCATCAAGCAGCGCCGCCACTTCCATAAGCACCCGGAGCTGAGCCTCGCCGAGGAGCGCACGACCTCCGACATCGCCAACCAGCTTGACGCCATGAATATCCCCTACGAGCGCCCCCTTAAGACGGGCTTGGTGGCGACCCTTCGCGGCACCGCGCCCGACGCCTATCGCGAAGACGGCACGCCGCGCCGCCGCATCCTGCTGCGCGCGGATATCGATGCCCTGCCCGTCACCGAGCAGACCGGCGAGGAGTTCGCCAGCGTCAACGAGGGCTGCATGCACGCCTGCGGCCACGA
>USGN01000106.1 GCA_900554255.1 uncultured Collinsella sp.
ATGCAGCAGGGGCTCTCAATGTTTTTATGTCCTGCTCATATCGTCTATGCCGGCACTTTGGGACACTCCATGGCGAGCCTGGCAAGCGCGCAGGAAAAAGTAGTCATAAGAGGCCCGTCCCAAATGGGCTGGCTTCAAAAATATGGCGGATTACGGGGCTGGATCTGTATTACTTGACCATGGGAAAAATCGCGAAATTAAAACCGCAGGTAGAGGGCTTATCAAAAATCGAAAATTGCCGGTATGGATGGGGGTCTCCGAATCAGCCCCGTAATCCGGTATAGTTTTGAAATGGCACTAAAGTAGGAACAAGCTAAATACCGATTCCAAGGATAGTTGCGGTGGAATAGTTCCTGGATGCCGGGGTTCTGGCGGAAATCAGGAACTATTTCAACGCAATTGAGGAGGGACGGGGTGGATGGCGGGGTAGCTAAAAGAGCCACGTCCCAAATGAGCTGCTTAGGTTGGGTTGATGTCCATGCTGGCGATGAGGTCGATGCCCGTGTTGAGGAGGTTGGGGAGCACGATGTCGCCCATGCGGATGGGGGCGTCGACGACCGCGCCGCGGAGTAGGTTCATGGCTTGAGCGTGGAGCGTCAGTGGGATGGCTTCGGCCGTGCGCACGGGCAGCAGCGCCTCATCGCCGCCGGATACAGCCACGGTGGTGGTGAGCACGCGCATGGGGCAGGTGAGTTCTTGGTGCGCGAACTTGTCGCCGCGCGGGCAGCTGTTGCCGGTTACGGAGCGCACCGCTGCCACGGCACCGTTGGCATCGCGCTCCACCTCTACGGTCAGGAGGCATTCGGATGGGCAGGTGGTGCAGTTAAACTGCAGCGTCTCGGTCACATTCGTGCTCATGGCCTTACGCCTCCTCAACGGGATCGACGGACAGGATAATCTCGCTAGCACTTAGGTCGAGTGCGCGCTGAATCACCTTTGCCGGCAGTGGGAAGCTTTCCATAACGCTCGGCTTAAACGCGCGGACCTTGCCGGCGAACAGTTCCTCGCCGCCAGCGAGAATGCGCACGCGGGCGGCGTCGACCGGTCGGCGTACGCGGAAGTTGAGTTTGGTAAGTGCCACAGCCGTAATGCGTCCCGGCAGTGCGTATCCCGCGATACCGGCGGGGGAGACCGTGAGCTCGCAGGCCGTGTCCGCAGCGCTCGCCCCGGCGTCGCCGCCCAACGCCCATGCCGCCGCAGCCACACCGGCGCGCTCGGACTCGGTCGTCACGTTGTCGGCCAGGTCGTGCACGTGCAGCACGTTGCCACAGGCAAAGATGCCCGGCACGCCCGTTTGCAGACTCTGGTCCACTACGGCGCCGCGCGTGCGCGGGTCAAGCTCCACACCTGCGGCAACCGAAAGCTCGTTCTCGGGAATCAATCCCACCGATAACAGCAGCGTGTCGCACGGAACGATGCGCTCCGTCCCGGCAATGGGCGCCAGGTGTTCGTCGACCTGGCTTACCTCGACGGCCTCCACGCGGTCGTGGCCGATCACGCGTGTGACGGTGGTGGACAGGTGTAGCGGAATTCCAAAGTCGTCCAGGCAGTTCTTGACGTTGCGGCGCAGGCCGTTGGCATACGGCATGAGCTCGTACACGCCCTCGACGGAAATCCCCTCGAGCGTGCAGCGGCGCGCCATGATAAGCCCGATGTCGCCCGAGCCCAAAATGACGGCGCGCGAGCCAGGCTTGAGGTTTTCGATATTGATGTATCGCTGCGCCAGGCCGGCCGTAAACACGCCGGCGGGACGGCTACCGGGAATCTTGATCTCGCTGCGGGTGCGCTCACGGCAGCCCATAGCAAGGACGACCGCTCGTCCAGTGAGCTGTAACATGCCGGCACGGCTCATGAGCATGACGGTATGGACTGCGGCGGTTCCCACGGCCTCGCCCGTGCCCGGGTCGCCTGCGCTCGCGCCCTCGCACGAATCGATTCCAAGCACCATGCTGTCCAAGAACAGCGCGATGTCGGTCGCGCGCACCTGGTCGATAAAGCGCTGCGCGTACTCGGGGCCGGTGAGCTCCTGCTTAAAGTGCGACAGGCCAAAACCCGGGTGAATACACTGGCGGAGTATTCCGCCCAGATGCTGCTCACGTTCAACGATGGCCACGCGCGCGCCGGTCTTTTGCGCAGCAAGCGCGGCCGCCATGCCGGCGGGGCCGCCTCCGATAACGACCACGTCGAAGGCCTGCGTTGCCACGGCCTCAACGGTGCCGCTATCATTCGCGCTCGATCCGAATTCCGCCATCCTAGCGCACCCCCTTCAGCGGTCCCTCAACCAACCAAGATCCGGCATCCTCCAACAGCACCTTGTTGGGGTCGCAGCCCAGCTCGCGCGCGAGGATTGCCACCACGCGGCTCTGACAAAATCCGCTCTGGCACCGACCCATGCCGGCACGGCAGCGGCGCTTGACACCCTCGACCGAAACCGCGCCCGGGCGGCGCCGAATCGCGGCCACAATTTCGGCCTCGGGCACCGTCTCGCAGCGGCAGACGATTTGCCCCCACGCGGGGTCGGACTCAATCAGCTTTTCCTTGCGCGCGAGCGGTGCGCGGTCAAAGTCGTCCGGCGCACGGCGAATCGGGTCCCAATCGTCTCGTTCGCGCAGGGCCACGTCGGCGTCGCGCAGTATCTGCTCCATGCGCTCGGTAATGGCCGGCGCGCTCGCCACGCCCGGCGACTGAATGCCCGCTGCCTGGAACAGACCTGGCACCACGGCTGACTGCCCAATAAAGAAGTCGTGCGTACCCTGAATGACCGGGCGCCCGCCGGCAAATGCGCGCACCACGCGGCGCGTGTCCAGATCGGGCACCAGCTTGCGTGCGCCGCCCAGCAACACGTTGATGTCGTTCGCATAGGTCTGTGTATCGCCCGGCTCGCGCACGGCGGCGGTCGCAGTAATCACGGTGTTGCCGTGTACGGTGCCCGTGACGATAACGCCCTTGGATACCGGCGTGGGAACGGGGTAGAGCGGCATGAGCGCACGCGGTTCCTTGTCCAGCACCACGATGTTGCCCTGGCGCCAGACCATCTGAAACTCTTCGGCGCCGGCCATATGCGAGATGTCCGCGGCTCCGTTGCCTGCTGCGTTGATCAGGTAACGGCAGTGCACGTCTCCGGCGGGCGTTGACAGCGTAAAGCGCGCGGTTTTGTCATCCGAGCCGACAACTTCAATGGCCTTCACTGGTGCAGACCGCATAAATGTCACGCCGTTGGCAACCGCATTCTCCAGCGCTGCGATGGCTACTTCAAATGGGTCGACGTAACCGGTCGAGGGGCACCATAGCGCGCACGTGGCCTGGGCACTCGCACGCGGTTCCAGCTCGCGGATGCGCTCGGGGCCGATCATCGACAGCTCGGGCACGCCGTTGGCTAGGCCGTTGCTGCGTAGCTTTTCCAGGTGCGCACGGTCTTCGTCGTTAAAGCCCAGCACCATCGAGCCGGTTCGGCAAAACAAAAAACCCAGCTCTTTGGCCCACGTGCCATATAGCTCGCAGCCACGGGCGTTGACCTGTGCCTTTACCGTGCCCGGCGCTGGGTCGTAGCCGGCATGTACCAGACCGCCGTTGGCCTTCGAAGCTCCCAGCGCGATATCGTTTGCTGCCTCGACCACGCAAATGGACAGGTCAAACCGCGCGAGCTGCCGCGCGATGGCGCACCCGATAATGCCCGCGCCCACAATTGCGATATCAAACGTTTCTGCCACGGTGCCTCCAAGACAAGTTGACAGGCTGTCAATAAGACTATCCTACGGTCTGCACACCCCCAGCGCAGCGGCAATGCGGCGAACAGCCCTGCAACACCCGCCAACGGCAGGCAAGGGGAGACTCGGCAACGTCGACGTCTTTGTCTGCTGATCCCGGTGCCGGAGGTTTGTCTCGATCTGTAACAGTAAGAGGGGTTTTGGGGCTCAAGATGTTACAGATCGAGATTGAGGTCGGGGAGGGACCCCTGCGTCTCGATCTGTAACATCTAGACCCGGATTCCGCTCCCACCTGTTACAGATTGAGATGTTTGTGTCCGCACCAGCCCCGCTTGCGACCGTGGTCCCATATAAACAAACCCCGTGGTAAACTTGACCGGACTGTAAATATTCCGAAAGGTACACCTCAATGTCCAAATACATCAACGAGCTCATGTCGCCGCAGCTTATGGGCGTCATCTATGCCTTCGTTGGCTTTATCATCGCCCTGTACGTGCTGTCGGTCGTCTATGTGTTCATCGACGCTCGCCGCCGCGGCGCCAGCGCCTATGTGGCATGGGGCATCATCGCCCTCATCCCGTTTGTGGGCCTCATCGCCTATCTGGTTCTGCGTCCGCACTCCTACGCGGCCGACCGCGAGGAGCAGGAGCTGGACATGGCCCTGCGCGAGCGCCAGCTTGCCCAGTACGGCACCTGCCCGCAGTGCGGCGCCCCCATCGAGAAGGACTTTGTGGTCTGCCCCGTGTGCGACACCCAGGTTCGCAACGTGTGCCCCAGCTGCCATCGCCCGCTCGACGCGCACTGGAAGGTCTGCCCCTACTGCCGAACTCGCATCCAGTAACGCATCCATCGCCGGGCCGGCCGCAAGCCACGGGCGCACCGCGGGCATCCCGCACAAGCTGCGCGCGCACCCCGCCCCCACACGATGAAGCATGCGTAGAAAATCGCCCGCCGTGCCATTAAGGTGCGGCGGGCGCTTGTATACCAAGGCAACCTGCCTATAATGATGCAAGTCAAAAACGCCGAGCGCATCGCACGCACTTGCATCAGGCATCCGAGAGGAGAAAACATACCCATGAAGGCACTCTACAATGACGGTTCGGTGGCCGAGCTCCCGCAGGACGAGGTCACGCACGTCATCCGCCACTCCGCCGCGCACATCATGGCGCAGGCCATCAAGCGCCTCTAT
>USGN01000107.1 GCA_900554255.1 uncultured Collinsella sp.
GGCACCGGCCAGGTCCGCCCCTAAACCTACCAAAAAGGGACAGGTTTATTTTGGCAGGTTTTATCTGCGGTTTTGCCGGGCGACGCGTTCGCCCGGCTTTTTCCTCCGCATGCTTTTTCTGCCTTTCGGCTTGAGCCGCGGCGATATACGATAGTGACACCGTGTCTTAGCACCGACTCACCTGGAGGTATTGCCATGTCCCAGACGCTTTCCGCCGGAATCACCCGCGACCGTGCGTTCGAACTGCTCAACGAGCACAACAAGGACCCGTTCCATATCACGCACGGCGAGACCGTCGAGGGCACCATGCGCTACTTTGCGCGCGAGTTCGACCCCGAGAACGAGGAGTTTTGGGGCATCGTCGGTTTGCTGCACGACCTGGATTGGGAGGAGCATGAGGACGATCCCGTGAACCACACCATCTATGCGGCCGAGATCCTTGAGGGCGAGGGTGCCTCTCCCGAACTCATTCGCGCTATTCAGACGCACACGTCCGATTTCAATACCTCGCTGCCCAAGCCCGAGCTGCAGATGGAGAAGATCCTGTTTGCTTGCGACGAGCTCACCGGCCTGATCGGTGCTGCCGTGATCATGCGCCCGAGCAAGAGCGTCATGGACTTTACGACCAAGTCGCTCAAGAAGAAGTTCAAGGACAAGCGCTTTGCCGCCGGCTGCTCACGCGACGTGATTTCGCAGGGCGCCGAGATGCTGGGCTGGGAGCTTCCCGAGCTCTTCGACCGCACCATCGCGGCCATGCAGTCCTTCGCGCCCGACCGCGACACCTTCCAGGCCTAACCTGCCAAATTGGGACAGGTTTATTTTGGTAGATTTTATCTGGGAAAACGCTTCCGTTGGACGTTATTCAGCGGAAGCGTTTTCTGATTGACATGGAGACGCTGGCGAATGCGGTGCCTCGCGGCAGGCAGTTGCGCTTCGCCGTATCCGTAACTCGGTAAACGCGACGTTAGGACGCGTTCTTGATAATCCATGTTCCCAGTCCGGTCAGCAGCTGAACCTGCTTAACCGTTAGCCCTTGTTTTCGAAGCGCGAGAATCGCCTCATTGCGAAGTGGCTTGGAGACGGATTTAAGTTCCGTCGGAGCACATCCTGCGACACTCTGCACGATTGCCGTGCCAAATTCGCATAGATCTTCCTCGCGAACCTTGGCTGTTGCGCTGGGGCGATAGGGAAGCGACGGCGTACTTTCCATGAGCTTAAGGTATGAGCGAGGTGTTGGGAATAAAACACCGACAACGCTGCCGGTGACATGCGGCCGTGACCTGGCACTCATTAGATACTCGCGATGGCTGCTCCAGGGATATTCGTCATATGCCGCCAGTCCTGCTTTTTGTGGATTCAGATGGATGTATCGAATTGCTTCGAGTAAATATACTTCCGACTTAATGGGCGAATCCCAAAACCGTTCCTGAAACACGTGGCCGATATGCCCTGTCCGCGCATTGTACCTGCCCGCATACGATACGGCTACCGCGTGCATCGCGTCGCTCTTACGGTCGTCCGGATCGTCGATGAGTAGATGAATGTGGCTCCCCATAAGACACCAAGCGATAAGCTCGATATTGTGTTTGGGGAGGATCGCATCGAGGATCTGAAGCATGGCGATTCGGTCCTCGGCATCGTCAAACAGCAATTGCCCTCCGTTTCCACGCAACGTGACGTGGAAATAACCGGTTGGTGACTTTGAACGAGGTTTTCTCGGCATGGCCCCTCCTTTAGCTTGGATGGGCTGAAGATACCTCATTCGGGGGCTTCGGTTGTCGAGATTCAGTTCACCGACTATAGCTGCTACCTGCCGAAATATAATTGCGTTTTCAAATTGATGCTTTTTAATGGTAATTGAGTAAGACGGGCGCGCTTGTTGTGGATGCGGGCGTTGGTTACGTCGATCTGGACGGCCCTTGCGTGATGTCATCGCAAATGGGCTTCACGCATTTTTACGGCGATAGAAAAATGGTCGGGCGCTCTTAAACAAAACGGAGCACCCGACCATTTACTGATTGTTTGTTGATTTTTGGCCAGATAAAACCTGCCAAACATCAACCTGTCCCTTTTTGGCAGGTTAATTGAGGGCGGCTTGAGCTAGACGGGCTTCGGCGGCCTCCTCGGTGACACCAAGGGCCACGGCGAACTCCTCGATGGAGCGGCGTTTGGCCTCCTTGAGTACGCGCATGTAGTAGGAGCTGGGTTTTTTATCAGCTTCCTCGGCCTGGCGAATGCGGTGCATCATGGTCTTTGCCACACGGACCGTCTCGGGCGCGCCCAGCTTGAGCTGCTGCTTAAAGTGCGTCTCCTCAAGTGAACTGTTGCGCTCGGTAAAAGTGTCGCACTCCAGCTCGTCATAGTGGCTCAGCAGGTGCTCGGCATCTTGCTGGGAGATGGCGGCATGCAAACGATCGGCCTGCGCCACGGGGTACATGAGGATCGTCTGCGCATGTCCCTGCTTGGTCTCGAGCAACAGCATGGGCTGCGGCGTGTCGTCCCTAAAACCGACGACGGTGCAGACTCCCTGACCCGGATGAATGACGTGTTGACCGATTGAGAACATGCTACCTCCAACTTATACGAATTTACGTATGTCTAGAATAACACGCTGACGTGCGCAAACCCTTACTTTATGCAGGAAAAGCACACAACTCCGATAGGTAAGAGTATTCGATAACAGGCGCAGCTCATTCACACCTTTATGCATTTTCAACGCCTGCATAATCTGCAGGCAGACCGCCATCTTTGAGCGGCTTCGCGCGAACTGTAGTCAATTTTGTGCATATGCAATATCAATCAACTTTACCCTGCGACAGTAGCTACCGCTTGTGATAGAGTGCTACAAACTCTGGCTTTTGCCCTACGAGTGACCAAGAGCTCGGGGGCTTTAACACAAGGAGGATCTATGCCCGAGAAGATTGAAGAGCTGGTACGCGCTGCGCTTGCTGCGGCCCAAGAGGCCGGCGACCTTTCCGCATTTGAACTTGACGATTGCGCTATCGAGCGACCGGCTGACACTTCTCATGGCGAGTGGACCTCTACCATGGCCCTGAAGTCCGCCAAGCTGGCCCACTGCGCCCCGCGCAAGATCGCCGAGGCCATCGTTGCCCATATGCCCGAGGACCCCGCGATCGAGAAGGTTGAGATCGCAGGCCCCGGCTTCATCAACTTCTACCTCTCCGTTGCCGTCAAGAACGCCATCTTTGGCGAGGCCCGCGAGAAGGGTATGGACTTCGCTAAGTCCAACGTCGGTGGCGGCCTGAAGACCCAGGTCGAGTTCGTCTCCGCCAACCCCGTCGGCCCCATGCACATCGGCCACGGCCGCTGGGCCGCGCTGGGCGACTCGCTCTGCCGTGTTATGGACCACGCCGGTTACGACATCCAGCGTGAGTTCTACATCAACGACCACGGCTCTCAGATGAACACCTTCGGCAACTCCATCAGCACGCGCTATATGCAGCTTGCCGACATCATCGCCAAGCAGGGCGTGGATATCGACGAGGCTCACAAGCTGCTGATCGCCGACCGCGACGCCTATGTCGCCGACGAGAACGACGAGCACCCCGAGACCCATCCGTATCAGGACAACTTTGCCGAGACTCTGGGCAAGGACTCCTACGGCGGCGACTACATCATCGACGAGGCTGCCGAGTTCTGGCGCACCGACGGCGATAAGTGGGTCAACGCCGATCCGCAGGAGCGCATGGAGAGCTTCCGCGAGCGCGGCTATGTAAAGATGGTCGACAACATGCGCGACCTTTGCCACGCCGTCAACTGCGACTTCGATCGTTGGTTCTCCGAGCGCTCGCTGTATGTGAAGGACACCGAGGGCGAGACCGCCGGCACCTCCGCCGTCGACCGCGCTTTTGAGAAGCTCGACAAGATGGGCTATCTCTACACCAAGGACGGCGCCCTGTGGTTCCGCTCCACCGACCTGGGCGACGACAAGGACCGCGTCCTGATCAAGTCCGACGGCGAGTACACCTACTTCGCCTCCGACGTTGCCTATCACTGGGATAAGTTCCAGCGCGTCGACCACGTCATCGACATCTGGGGCGCCGACCACCACGGCTACATCGAGCGCGTCCGCTGCGTCTGCGATGCCTTGGGTTACCCCGGCAAGTTTGAGGTTCTGCTGGGCCAGCTCGTCAACCTGCTGCGTAACGGCAAGCCCGTCCGTATGTCCAAGCGCAAGGGCACCATGGTGACCCTGCAGGAGCTCGTCGACGAGGTCGGCTCCGATGCCGCTCGCTACACGCTCATCTCCAAGAGCTCCAACCAGATGGTCGACTTCGACATCGAGGCCGTTAAGAAGCGCGACAACTCCAACCCGGTCTATTACGTGCAGTATGCTCACGCCCGCGTGTGCTCCATCCTGCGCCGTGCCGCTGACGTTACGCCCGAGCAGGCTGACGAGATGGGCATGAAGGCCATCGCCGCCAAGGCCATCGGTGAGAACGTCGATTACTCGCTGCTGACCGACCCGACCGAGCTCGCCCTTTCGCGTAAGCTCAACGAGCTCACCGACCTGATTGCCAGCTGCGCTCGCGACCGCGCCCCGTTCCGTCTGACGCACTTTGCCGAGGAGCTTGCCGGCGACTTCCACAGCTTCTACGCTGCCTGCCAGGTGCTGCCGAGCGAGGGTCGTCCCGTCGACCCCGAGCTTTCGCGCGCCCGTCTGGCCGCTTGCGACGCTGTCCGCGTGACGCTCGCCCTGGTGCTTACCCTTGTTGGCGTTTCCGCACCCGAGCAGATGTAATCTACGGGTCGTTTGACCGTGTAGGTTCGGCTTCGCTGAGCCCTATAAGCCCGATCTCCATGCGGAGGTCGGGCTTTTTGCGTTTGGCGGGGCTTTTTGGCGTGTTGGAA
>USGN01000108.1 GCA_900554255.1 uncultured Collinsella sp.
GTTTACGTGGCAGATGGCGCAGGCCAGGGCATCGGCGGCATGGTCGGGATGCGGGTCGTGGTCGAGCTGTGTTAGCGTGCGTACCATGTAGGCGACCTGTCGCTTGTCCGCGGCGCCGGTGCCCACCACGGCCTGTTTGATCTGCATGGGCGTGTACTCGCCAATCTCGAGCGCGCACTCCGAAAGCGCCACAAGCGCAGCACCGCGGGCATGCGCCGTGGGGATGGCCGAGCGAACGTTGGCGCCAAAGTAAATACTCTCGATAGCAGCGGTATCGGGTCTATAACGCTCCACGACATCCTTGAGGTCGTGGGCGATATGCGACAGACGCACCGCGAGCGGGCTTCCAGCACTGGTCTCAATACAACCGTAGGCACGACAGCGAACCTCTCCGCGCCGTTCCTCGATAATCCCCCAACCCGTATGGGCCAAACCGGGGTCGATACCCAAAATGACCAAGCCGACCTCCCCTCGCCAAAAGCCCGGCGCGAGACAAGGCTCCGCGCACTATTCACGAACGTCTGTTCTAGAATAACACAACGGGGTCAAGATGCTTAGTTGAAGTATCGGGGTTGGGAGCAAATCCCATCCCCAGTTTAGTTCTGCGAGAAAAAGGGAAACTGACGGGGATCCACCGGCGGATGCGGCATCGGACCACCCTGGGGACCACCTTGCGAGCCGCCCTGACCGCCCATCATCTTATCGATGGCGTCCTGAACCTCGCCCTCGAACTTTTTCATTCCCTCGTGCAAACGACGCTGACCGTCCTCAGAGCGCAGCTCCTCCATCTGCTCGGGCGAAATACCCAGCAGCTCGCCCAAAATGCCCATCATCTCACCACGCATACGGTCACTCGTATCGTCGTCGTCAAAACGACGCACCTCGGCGCGCGCCAGCGAATCGACCGTCATACGCTCCTTGCCGTTAAGCCCCAGGTCGGACCACGCGAGCATATACGGCCAGGCACGCTCGGCAAACGAACGGGCCGAGACGATCGGCGCCATCGGCAACATGCGGCGGGCAGCCTCACCCTGTCGAACGAGCATCAGCAGCAGCGAGCAGGCCTCAGGCTTGCCAGCGGCCATCGGGATGTCGTCGAAAGATCGATTGCGGTCCACGTGCGCCTCGAGCGTGCCATCGACCTCGCCCGGCTCAAGCCCGCCGAGCAGCTGCGCCGCACGATCGAGCATGTCGACCGGGCCGTCGAGCGTCGAGAGCGCCTGCGCCAGCACGCGCTCCATACAATCTTCCACTGCGTTGAGCGTCACGAGCTCTTGGGGCACCACGGCAGACGTGCGGTTGCGCACACGCGCCACAAACTCAAGCGTCGACAGGTACACATCGCCAAAGGGCGCATAATCGCCCTGGTAGCCGCCGCAAAGCGCCGGCGCCGCCAGCGCGTACTCAGTTTTGGACAGTGGGCTCAACGCCATCGCACCCAGCTCGAGCGCCGTATCCTCCAGCATCAGGCCCAGCGTGCGCGAGCGCAGGCGCTCGGCATCGCCCGCCGACACGTCGCGATCGAGCACGCGCGCCGCATCCGGTGCATCGCGCTCGACGGTGCGAATGTGCAGACGCTCGGCGATGGCGCGGACGGCGGCACAGCGGGCAGCCTCGGCCTCTTCCTGCGCCGGCGTAAAGATACGGTTGCGCCCCAGCACCAGGCCAATCACATTGCGCGGGCCCAGAGCGTCGACGGCCAGCGCCGCCAGCAGGGACGACGGCAAGTCACCTTCGAGTGCCACCACAGCACGCGACGCACCGTGGGCTCGGGCGTTGTCGCGCACGGCGAGCACCAGCGCCTGCCACAGCCACTCCTCGGAACGGAACTCGGGCAGTTCGTGATCCTCCAGGGCATCGAGCATCACGCCGCGCTGAATCTCCTGAACCAGCAGGCTCTCCTCAAAGCACGGCGCCTGGGCCACCACGCGACCGCAGTCGTCGAGCACAAACGAACCGCCGGTATACACCGACTCGTCATAGGCACCGACCGGCGCCATGCAGGCAAACCACACGCTGCGCTTGGATGCGATCTTGCGGTAGGCGCCGCTGCGAACGGCAGCAATGGCGGCAGTCTCGCGGTCGGTCATGTCAAACGCGTTGAATTGGAAATACGCAATGAGGTCAACACCGGTCGGCAGCATCTCGAGTTCGCGGTCCAAGTCAAAAATTACGGCGATGCGCACGCCGTCCACGTCGAACACCGGCGGCGCCCAACGCGTGTCGTTGTTCTCGCCACGCTGCAAGGCAATGCTCGAACGCGCCGGCACCACATGACCGTCCTTGAGCATCATGTAGTCGAGCAGCGGTTGGCCCTCAAACGAAACCGCCGCGGGCACGATGCAGATCATGTCAAGCTCCTGGATACGCTCGGCGACACCAGTCAAGCCGGCAAGCATGTCGTGCTCAAAGTCGGCAGCGCCCACCAGGCCACCGGGCATGGCGCCCATAAAGAGCGGAGCCGGAACGCACAGCACGCGCGCCCCGCGCTCGTGGGCCAGACGAGCCTGGTCCTCAATGCGGCCGCAAATGCCCTCAATATCACCCAGGCGCATATCGATCTGTGCAAGCGCGAGCTTCATGGCCCAGCCCTTTCCGTCGTAAACCATCGAAATCGTAGTAAAAGCGCCGGCCGCATGATGCAGTCGGCGCTCGCATGTGCATATGCTAGCTATGATACCCCGAGCGGGGGCGCGCTCCTAGAATGTCGCGGACCACAGCCCGTGCAGGTTGCAGTAGGCATAGACGGTACCGGTCTTGGAGCCGCCCGCGAAAAACGTCGCGGGTTTCATGCCGGGCTCAAGGTAATGGACCTCTAAGCGGCCCTCGGCCTCAAGGGCGATCCACTCGATATAGTGCTCGGGCACCATAGGATGCTCGACCGAGCCCACGCGCGCACGGATCACATGACCGTCGCGCTCGCTCTCGACGACCGGCACGTGCTTCTCGTGCGCCGCGTCCTCAGTGTTTGCGGTCAGTTCCGTGCAACCGGCAGGGGTCGCAACGTCGTCGCTAAGGGCGACGATGAGCTTGCCGTCGGGGTCCCTAAAGAATTTCGCCATGATGTTCTCCTTTGCTGATGTGCCAATGTTCTTGATGGTTCTTATGCCCAAAGGCAGACAAACCATCCACGGCATTGCAAATGAACACATAACGGATCAGGCAAGCGGTCGGGCCAAAATGCGTCGACCGTCCTGCCCGCTCCAGCAGTCCCACCCCGCGCGCGGCTAGCGCCCGTCGCCGCCGAGCAGCGCCAGAACATCCTCGCGCGTGAACAGTGCCGACGAGATGCCGTCGCCGCCGAGCACGCTGTTGACCAGGTCGCGCTTGGACTCCTGCATCTGCATAATGCGCTCCTCGATCGTGTCCTTGGCGATGAGCTTGTACACAGTCACGGTATGTTGCTGGCCAATACGATGCGCGCGGTCAGTCGCTTGGTCCTGCGCCGCCACGTTCCACCACGGGTCGTAGTGGATGACCACGTCGGCCGCCGTCAGGTTAAGGCCCACGCCGCCCGCCTTGAGCGAGATCAAAAAGACCGGCACCTCGCCCGCCTGGAACTGTGCGACCATCTTGGCGCGGCTCTCCTTAGACGAAGCGCCTGTGAGCTTAAAGAAGGCGATGTCCTCCTTGGCCAAGCGCTTACCGATAATATCGAGCATACCCGTAAACTGGCTGAACAACAGGATGCGATGCCCGCCGTCGAGTGCGCCGTGCACGAGCTCCATGCACGTATCGAGTTTGGCGCTCCCTGCCTTGTAATCCTCGTAGTGTAGACGCGGGTCGCAGCAGATCTGGCGCAGCTTGGTGAGCTCGGCAAGCACCTTGAGCTTGTCTTTCTTAAACTCGGATGCCTCGCGGTGCTGCACCTGCTGGGCGATGCGGTCCTGATTTGCCAGGTAGAGCTTGCGCTGCTCGCCGGTAAGCTGCGCCATGACAGTGTCCTCGATCTTTTCGGGCAGATCGGCCACCACGTCTTCCTTGACACGGCGAAGCACAAACGGCGACACGAGTGCTTGCAGGCGGGCGGCACTGTCGCCCTCGGCATGCTCGACCGGGCTTTCGAAGCGCTTTGCAAACGATTCACGCGTACCCAGCAGGCCCGGCATCAAAAAGTCGAAGATGCTCCAGAGCTCGGACAAGCGGTTTTCGATGGGCGTGCCCGTCAGGGCAAAGCGCACGCCGGCAGGCAAGCGCTTTGCGGCGCGCGCCACCTGGGTGAGCGGGTTTTTAATGTACTGGGCCTCATCGAGCACCACACGGGCAAAGTCCTGCTCGACGTACTCGTCGATATCGCGCCGCATAAGGTCATACGACGTCACGACCACGTTATGCTCGGCCACGCCGGCAATCTGTACGCGACGCTGCGCCTTGGCGCCCACGATGGCGCACACATCGAGCGACGGGGCAAAGCGCTCCAGCTCGGCGGTCCAGTTGTACACAAGCGACGCAGGGCACACCACAAGCGTGGGCTTAATGTCCCCCGCTTCCACGCGCGCCAGGATATGCGCGATCATCTGGAGCGTTTTGCCCAGGCCCATATCGTCGGCCAAGATACCGCCGAGGCCCAGATGCTCAAGCGAGCCGAGCCACTGGTAGCCGTCGACCTGGTAGCCACGCAGCGTGGCCTTGAGCGAGGCGGGTACCGTAAAGTCCATCTTGCCGAGCGTGTCCAGGCGCTCGACGGTACGGCGGAACGCAGCGTCGCGATCGGCCTCAAGCGCCGGCGTGCGCGCAAGCATGCTGTCGACGAACAGGGTACTCGACGCGGGGAGCGACACGCCGTCGAGCAGGTCGACAGCATCGACACCCAGGTCCTCGGCAAGGCCAAACGCAGCACGCGCTCCCTCGTCCAGGCGAACGAT
>USGN01000109.1 GCA_900554255.1 uncultured Collinsella sp.
ACACAATTATCGGCAACCCAAACAGGTCCGCACCCTAGCGTACATCGCGCACCGTATCGCCCTCGACGAGCACGCCCGGAAACAGCCTGTGCTCCACACCGGGTGCAACGCCCTCGGCGCCGGCAATCTTGTCGACCGCCCACATGCCGACGCGCTTGTTGTCAAAGCGCACCGTGGTCAGGCGACGGTCGGGCACGATATCGCCCAGACTATCGTCAACACCCACCACGCTCACGTCCTGGGGCACGCACTTCCCGCGCGACTCGAGCCCACGGATACAGCCATATGCCATGGCATCGTTGGAGGCATAAATGGCCGTGCAGGTCGGATCATCCGCAAGCACCTGGCCGGCAGCATATCCACTCTGCGCCGTCCAGTCGCCACGGACGAGCTGCGGTGGCTCAATGCCATGCGCGCGCAATGTCTCGCGCCAGCCTTCCTCGCGCCGCATGCCCGAAAGCGAGCGCTCGGGACACGAGATAAAGTGCACGGTCTTGTGTCCCTGCCCCAGCAAGTACTCGACAACCTGGCGTGAGCAATCGAGCTGATCGTTATCGACCGTCGAGCACAGCGGGTGCTCCAGCATGGTAACGAGCACCGTCTGCATACCGGGCAGCGGCTCAAAGGTGCCAAAGTCCGCCGGCATGCGGTTCATAATCACGACTATACCGTCCACCGGCAGTGCGCTCATGCGCGACGATGCGCTCTCGAGGGTATACGGATGCCCATCTACTTTCGTGAGGGTAATGGCGTAGCCGTGCTTATCGGCGGCGGCAGCAAAGCCCTCCATACGGTCGAGGTTGCCGGTACCGGTAATGTTGAACATGGCGACGCCGACGGTCTTAAACTTGCCGCGGCGCAGCGATCGACCGGCAAAATTGGGGCGATACCCCAGCTCGCGCATGGCGGCACGCACGCGCTCCTTGGTCTCGGGGCGCACGCTGGGCGAATCGTGCACCGTACGCGAGACTGTCTGCTCCGAGACGCCCGCGAGACGCGCCACGTCCTTAACGGAAACCGATTTTTTAACAGCGGCCATAGGTCGATCTTTCTATGTCAACGATGCCATTAGTGGCATCCTGCGCAGTCAAATGAAACGTCTTCAAGTATATCCAACGCCTCCCCCACCATACGCTCACCACCCAAAACCTACCGTTCACCGACATTTTTGCTTCCCCAAACGGCTTTTGGCGCCCAAATGTTAACGTTGCCATTGTGCAAACACAGAGCCACCGGGCGGCTCAAACGTTTACGCATAAGGAATCGACGGTTCGCAGGCACAGGAACCACCGGTTCGCGTCTTTTTTTGTGTCGCAAAATGGCAACGTCAACATTTTGGCAGCCAAACGTCAAACGCTACCATCGTTGCCAACCCACCGACTCTTAGGAGCTTTGCATGGAGCAACTCATCGCCATCATCGAAAAGGGCCAGCCCTTTTTCAACGCGATCGCCCGCAACAAGTACCTCAAGGCGATCCGCGACGGCTTTATCTCCGTCATCCCCATCATCATCTTCTCGTCCATCTTCTGCCTGGTAGCCTCGGTCCCCAACATCTGGGGTTTCTACTGGCCCGATGACATCAACAATGCCCTGTGGAAGTGCTACAACTACTCCATGGGCATCCTGGCCATCGCTTGTGCCGCCACCACCGCCAAGCACTTCGCCGACGCTCAGAACCGCGATCTGCCCAAGAACAACCAGATCAACTTTATCTCGTGCATGTGCGCGGCCATCATCGGCTTCTTGCTCCTTTCGAGCGACACGATCGCCACGGACGCCGCCAGCGGCTTCAACACCACCTACCTTGGTTCCAAGGGCCTGCTGACCGCCTTCATCGCTGCGTTTGTGACCGGAATCATCTACAAGTTCTTCATCAAGCGCAACATCACCGTCAAGATGCCCGAGCAGGTTCCGCCCAACATCTCCCAGACCTTTAAGGACATCATCCCCTTCTCCGTCTGCATCACCGTCTTTTGGGTTTTTGACATCGTCTTCCGCGCTGCTTTTGGCTTCTGCTTTGCCCAGGGCGTCATCCAGGTGTTCCAGCCCCTGTTCACCGCTGCCGACGGCTATATCGGCCTCGCTGTGATTTACGGCGCCATGAGCCTCTTCTGGTTCGTCGGCGTCCACGGCCCCTCGATCGTCGAGCCCGCCATCGCTGCCGCTCTCGTTGCCAACATGACCGACAACCTGGCTGCGTTCCAGGCCGGTCAGCACGCTTCTGCTGTCCTGACACAGGGTGCCCAGTACTTCGTCGTCTGCATGGGCGGCACCGGCGCCACGCTCGTCCTGGTCTTTATGTTCTGCTTCCTGGCAAAGTCTCAGGAGATGCGCGCCGTCGGTAAGGCCGCCATCGTCCCCGTCTGCTTTGCCGTCAACGAGCCGCTGCTGTTCGCCGCGCCCATCGTGCTCAACCCCGTCTTCTTTGTCCCGTTTGTCTTTGCCCCGATCGCCAACATCTGGATCCTCAAGATCTTTATCGACTTCTTGGGTATGAACGGCTTTATGTACACCCTGCCTTGGACCGTCCCCGGCCCCATCGGCACCATCATGGGTCTGGGCTTCCAGCCGCTCGCCTTTGTGATGCTCGCCCTTATCCTGGTCGTCGATTTCGTTCTGTACTACCCGTTCTTCCGCGCCTATGACGCCCAGAAGTGCGCCGAGGAGGCCGAGATCTCCCAGGAGGAGCTCGCCGCGAAGAACGCCGAGAAGGCTGCCAAGCTCAACGATGCCTTCCAGGGCAAGGCTGACGCCAAGAGCGTTGCCGCCGGCGCTGCTGCCGAGGCCGTGAAGGCCGATGCCCCCGCCGCTTCTGCAGCACCCGCTGCCGAGGCAACGACCGCCAGCAACCTCAACGGCAAGCGCGTGCTCGTGCTCTGCCAGGGCGGCGGAACCTCGGGCCTGCTCGCCAACGCACTGGCCAAGGCCGCCAAAGAGCGCGGCATCAATCTTGAGACCGCTGCCGAGGCCTATGGCAACCACGTTGACATGCTCCCCGACTTTGACCTGGTCGTCCTGGCCCCGCAGGCTGCCAGCTACCTGGCCGACCTGCAGAAGGACTGCGAGCGCGTGGGCAACAAGTGCGTCGCTTGCCGCGGTAAACAGTACATCGAGCTCTCCCAGAACGGCGATAAGTCTCTCGCCTTCGTAAGCGAGCAACTCTCGAAGTAAGTAACGCTCAGGGCCAGCCGACCATCCAAGACCGGCTGGCCCTTCGATTTAGACGATTGGATCATCATGTCCGTTAACCCTGCTAGCGTCACTAACCCGCCTGCGCAGTTTCCCGAGGACTTTGTCTTTGGCGGCGCCACTGCTGCCTACCAAGTAGAGGGCGAGACCCGCACTCACGGTAAGGGCAAGGTTGCCTGGGACGACTTCTTGGAGGCCCAGGGGCGCTTTTCCCCCGATCCCGCTTCGGACTTCTACAACCAGTACCCCGTCGACCTGGAGCTGTGCGAGGAGTTTGGCATCAACGGCATCCGCCTCTCCATTGCCTGGAGCCGCATCTTCCCCAACGGCACCGGCGAGATCAACCCCGAGGGCGTTCAGTTCTACCACGACCTTTTCGCCGAGTGCCACAAGCACCACGTTGAGCCGTTTGTCACGCTGCATCACTTTGACACGCCGCTGCCCCTCTTTGAGAAGGGCGACTTCCTCAATCGCGAGACCATCGACGCCTTTGTGGACTTTGCCACCTTCTGCTTTAAGGAGTACGCCGACCAGGTGACATACTGGTTCACCTTTAACGAGATCTGGGCCGACGCCTCCAACACCTACATCGAGGGCACCTTCCCCGGCGGCGTCAAGGCGCATCTTGCCGAGGCCTTTCAGTGCGAGCACAACATGATGCTCGCCCACGCCAAGGCCGTACTGGCCTTCCACAACGGCGGCTTTAAGGGCAAGATCGGCGTCATCCAGTCGCTGGAGTTTAAATACCCGCTCAACGAGAACGACCCTGCCGACATCAAAGCCGCCAATAACGAGCACGTGCTGCAGAACCAGTTCTTGCTCGACGCCACCTTCCGCGGCGACTATGCTCCCGACACCCTCGAGTGCGCCAACCGCCTGGCGGCCATCTCGGGCGGCACCATCGAAATCCTGGACGAGGACCTCGAGATTATGCGCGAGGCCGCGCTCTACAACGACTACCTGGGCGTCAACAACTACCAGTGCCGCTTCCTCAAGGCTTACGACGGCGAGAACGACCTGCACCACAACGGTACGGGCGAGAAGGGCACCGGCCGCTGGCGCGTCAAGGGCATTGGCGAGCATGTGAACAAGCCCGGCATCCCCACCACCGACTGGGACTGGATTATCTATCCCGAGGGCCTGTACGACCTGCTCGTCTACATTAAGCAGCGCTACCCCAACTACAAGCAGATCTTCATTACCGAGAACGGCATGGGCTACAAGGACCCCTACAAGGACGGTTTTGTGGACGACCAGCCGCGCATCGACTACATCGAGCAGCACCTGCGCTGGCTGCTTAAGGCCATGGAGGTGGGCGTCAACGTGGGTGGCTACTTCCTGTGGAGCCTGCAGGATCAGTTCTCCTGGACCAATGGCTACAACAAGCGCTATGGCTTCTTCTACGTTGACTTTGAGACCCAGAAGCGCACGCCCAAGGCAAGCGCCTACTGGTACAAGCGCGTAGCGCAGACCCGTCGTCTGGACTAGTTAACGCCATCGGCCGCCGTGACCATCACGCTGCCGTGCACCTTACCATTCCCGATCGCATGGGCGCTGCGTCCATGCACCTCTTTCCGTGTGGCGGATACGACCTTCCCGGTGGATGCTTCAGCATCCTTGGTCGTATCCGCCGTTTTTGTTTTTGGGCGGACCGAGG
>USGN01000110.1 GCA_900554255.1 uncultured Collinsella sp.
TACTCCGACAAGAGCCCGGTCAGGGCAATCATCGACCTGCCGGAGGAGAAACAGATCGTCGTCCGCGCCTCGGATGGCCGCGCGCTCATCTTCTCCACGGCCCAGCTCGCCGTCAAGACCACCCGTTCGGCGCAGGGCGTGGCCGTGATGAGCCTCAAGCGCAAGGCCGTCGTCGACCAGCTTGCCCGCGAGCTCGAGGCCGAGGACGATGCCGCTGCCGATGCCCCGAAGGGAGGCGATGAGTAATGCCTATCGGACCTGCGCGTATGCCGCTCTTCGATCACCTGGGAGAGCTCCGTCGCCGCCTGACCATCGTGGTCGTCTCAGTGTTTGCCGCAGCCATCGTGCTGTATTTCGCCACGCCCGTGGTGCTCGACATCCTGGAAGATCCCATCCGCTCCTTTGTGCCGGATGGTAAGTTCTACATCACCACCACGCTCGGCGGCTTTGGCCTGCGCTTCTCGCTGGCCATCAAGATGGCCGTGGTCATGTGCACGCCCATGATCATCTGGCAGATTCTGGCGTTTTTCCTGCCTGCGCTTCGCCCCAACGAGCGCAAGTGGGTCGTGCCCACGGTGCTCGCCTCGACGGTGCTGTTCTTCCTGGGCGCAATCTTTTGCTACTTCATCATCATCCCTGCGGGCTTTGAGTGGCTCATCGGCGAAACCTCGGCCGTCGCCACGGCGCTGCCCGATCTGGAGAACTACGTCAACATGGAGCTGCTCTTTATGATTGGCTTTGGCGTGGCGTTTGAGCTGCCGCTCATCATCTTTTACCTGTCCGTCTTCCATATCGTGTCCTACGCGGCCTTCCGCAGCGCCTGGCGTTACGTATACGTTGGCCTGCTTGTGGGCTCGGCTGTGATTACGCCCGACGGCTCGCCCGTTACGCTGGGCCTCATGTACGGTGCCCTGCTTTCGCTCTACGAGGTCTCACTCGCCATTGCCCGCGTGGTCATTACCGCGCGCGAGGGCAAGGAGGGCTTGTTTGTGAGTCGTCTGGACCTGTTCTCGGACGATGAGGATGACGAGGAGTAAATCGGTATGCACGAGGTTGGCATTGTCAACGGCATACTCGATACAGTGATTCGTGCGGCGCGTGGGGCGGGGGCCTCGCGCGCCGTTTTGGTAACGCTTCGTATCGGGGATATGACCGAGGTCGTGCGCGAGGCGCTTGACTTTGCGTGGGAGACGTTTCGTGACGAGGACCCGCTCACGCAAGGTTGCGAGCTTGCGGTAGAGGAGGTTCATCCGCAAAGCGAGTGTCTGGACTGCGGTGAGGTTTTCGATCATGACCGCTTCCACTGCCGCTGCCCCCAGTGCGGCGGCGCCAATGTGCGCCTACTGCACGGCCGCGAGCTCGACATCGCAAGTATCGAAATCGAGACCCCCGACGATTAGCCCATCAGCCATCTGGGGACGGGGTATAAAGGGGCAGAAGTAAGGAGTGCCGAATATGGCCGAGAAAACGATTGATATCGCGTCGCCGATTCTGTCGCGCAACGAGCGCCTGGCAGATCAGCTGCGTCAGCGATTTCATGAGACAAACACCTACGTGATTAACGTGCTGTCGAGCCCCGGCTCGGGCAAGACCACCACGATCCTGGGCACCAACGAGCGCCTGCGCGACAAGGCTGGCCTGCGCTGCGCCGTCATCGAGGGCGATATTGCCTCGGATGTCGACGCCATTACCATGAAGGAAGCCGGCATGCCCGCCATCCAGATCAACACGGGCGGCCTGTGCCACCTCGAGGGCAACATGATCATGGAGGCCGTTGACGCGTTCGACCAGGCGGTGGGTCTGGAAAACATTGACGTCATCTTTATCGAAAACGTGGGTAACCTGGTCTGCCCAGTCGACTTTGACCTGGGCGAGAACCTGTCCATCATGATCCTCTCGGTGCCCGAGGGCGACGACAAACCCATCAAGTACCCGGGCATCTTCCAACACGCCGGCGCACAGCTGCTCAACAAGGTCGACGTGGCTCCGGCTTTCGATTTTGACATGGATAGGTATACTAAGACACTCGATGACCTCAATCCGCAGGCGCCGCGGTTTGCCGTGAGCGCGCGCAAGGGCGAGGGCATGGATGCCTGGTGTGATTGGCTCATCGGGCAGATTGAGCAAGCAAGGGCGTAAGTCGGCCGCCATACGGGCGGGCGTAGCCGCAGAGATACGAGATAGGAGCCTCTTTTGAAGCTCATCATCGCCGAGAAAAACGACGCCGCGCGTCAGATCGCCGAGCGGCTGTCCACGGGCAAGCCCAAAAAGGACAAGGTGTACAACACCGCCATCTACCGTTTTGAGTGGAAGGGCGAGGAGTGCGTGACCATCGGCCTTGCCGGTCACATCCTGGCACCCGATTTTTGCGACAGCGTGCTGTTCGATAAAAAACTGGGTTGGTATTCGGTCACTGAGGACGGCGAGATGCTGCCGGCCGACATGCCCGATGGCCTGGCTCGTCCGCCTTACGACACCAAGCGTAAGCCGTTCCTTGCCGATGGCATCTCCATCAAGGGCTGGAAGCTCGAGAGTCTGCCTTACCTCACCTGGGCACCAGTCATTAAGTTGCCGGCCGAGAAAGAGCTCATTCGCTCGCTCAAGAACCTGGCTAAGAAGTCCGACAGCGTCATCATCGCCACGGACTTCGATCGCGAGGGCGAGTTGATTGGTTCGGACGCCCTCAACAAGGTGCGCGAGGTGGCGCCCGACTTGCCGGTTGCCCGCGCCCAATACTCTTCGTTTACCAAGGCCGAGATCACGCAGGCCTTCGATAACCTCGTCTCGCTCGACCAGAATCTGGCCGACGCCGGCGAGAGCCGCCAGCACATCGACCTCATTTGGGGCGCGGTGCTCACGCGCTACCTGACGCTCGCCAAGTTCGGCGGCTTTGGCAACGTGCGCTCCGCCGGCCGCGTGCAGACGCCGACGCTCGCCCTGGTGGTCGAGCGCGAGCGCGAGCGCATGGCGTTTGTGCCCGAGGACTATTGGCAGATTCGCGGCATGGGTGCCGCGCAGGGCGCCGCCGAGGACGACCGCTTTAAGATTGCACACAAGACGGCGCGTTTTACCGACAAGGATGCTGCCGAGACGGCGTACGGCCATGTCGACGGTGTCGCGACGGCGACCGTTGCCGCGGTGACCAAGCGCTCGCGTAAGCAGCAGCCGCCCACGCCGTTTGCGACCACCTCGCTGCAGGCTGCCGCCGCGGCCGAGGGCATTTCGCCTGCGCGCACCATGCGCATCGCCGAGTCCCTCTACATGGCGGGTCTTATCAGCTACCCGCGTGTCGACAACACCGTGTACCCTGCGACGCTCGATCTGGGCGCCGTGGTGAGCGATCTGGCAAAGATCAACCCGGCGCTGGCGCCGGTGTGCAAAAAGGTGCTCGCCGGTCCCATGAAGCCCACGCGCGGCAAGGTCGAGACCACCGATCACCCGCCTATCTATCCCACCGGCGAGGGCGATCCGTCCACGCTCGACGGCGGCCAGCGCAAGCTCTACGACCTCATTACCCGTCGCTTCCTGGCGACGCTCATGGGTCCCGCGACCATCGAGAACACCAAGCTCGAGCTCGACGTGAACGGCGAGCCGTTCGTGGCCTCGGGCGATGTGCTCGTGACCCCGGGTTTCCGCGAGGCCTACCCGTATGGCCTTAAACGCGACGAGCAGATGCCGCCGCTGGAGCAGGGCGATACGGTCGACGTGTTCGACATTAAGCTCGAAGCCAAGCAGACCGAGCCGCCCGCGCGCTACAGCCAGGGCAAGCTCGTGCAGGAGATGGAGAAGCGCGGCCTGGGTACCAAGTCCACGCGTGCGAGCATCATCGAGCGCCTGTATGCCGTGCGCTATCTCAAAAATGATCCCGTTGAGCCGAGCCAGCTGGGCATCGCCATCATCGACGCGCTGACGCAGTTTGCCCCGCGCATCACGAGCCCCGATATGACCAGCGAGCTCGATGGCGATATGACCCGTGTGGAGCGCGGCGAGGATACCGAAGAGCATGTCGTGACGCACTCGCGCGCGCTGCTGGCTGGCGTGCTCGACGAGCTGCTCAAGCACACGCAGGAGCTGGGCGACGCCATCAGCGACGCCGTCACGGCCGATGCGCGCGTGGGCGTCTGCCCCAAGTGCGGCAAGGACCTGGTTATGAAGACGAGCGCCAAGACCCGCGGCAGCTTTATCGGCTGCATGGGCTGGCCCGACTGCGACGTGACCTATCCGGTGCCGAGCGGCGTCAAGGTCAGCCCGCTCGAGGGCGAGGCGGCCGTATGCCCCGAGTGCGGCGCGCCGCGCATTAAGTGCCAGCCGTTCCGCCAGAAGGCCTTCGAGATTTGCGTGAACCCCATGTGCCCCACCAACTACGAGCCCGACCTTAAGGTGGGTGAGTGCAAGGTGTGCGCCGAGGCAGGACGCCATGGCGACCTGATCGCGCACAAGAGCGAAAAGAGCGGCAAGCGCTTTATCCGCTGCACCAACTACGATGACTGCGGCGTGAGCTATCCGCTGCCGGCGCGCGGCAAGCTCGAGGCGACGGGCGAGACCTGCCCCGAGTGCGGCGCCCCCATCGTGGTGGTCAACACGGCGCGCGGTCCGTGGCGTATCTGCGTAAACATGGACTGCCCGACCAAGGAGAAGAAACCCGCCCGCGGCCGCAAGACTACGACCAAGGCGAGCACGGCGAAGAAGACCACAGCGGCAAAGAAGACGACCGCCAAAAAGACGACTGCCAAAAAGACGACTGCCAAGAAGTCGACTACCAAAAAGACCGCTGCCGACAAGTAACCGAGCACATATAGACACGGCGGGGCCGGGCGCGCAAATGCAAATGCGC
>USGN01000111.1 GCA_900554255.1 uncultured Collinsella sp.
GCGGGCCATATCGTCGCCGGTATCGACGGCGACCCGGCCAACCTCTATTATGTCCGCTTGCACCAAGATATTCGCATCCTGTGCCGCATCGTTCACGAGCTCGAGGGCATCGATCTTGCCCGTGTGTTTGTGAACGGCGCGTCGCAGGGCGGTGGTTTGGGCATTGCGACCTGCGCGCTTAACAGCGAGCTTATCAATCGCGCCGCCATCCTCTATCCCTTCCTGTCGGATTTCCGCCTGGTCTGGGATCTGGACGCCGACGATATTGCCTACGAAGGCCTGCGCTATTGGTCGCGCTGGTTTGACGAGGACTCGACTCGTATCGAGGAAGCCTATGCCAAGCTGGCGTACTTCGATTCCAAGAATTTTGCCCCCATGGTCAAGTGCCCCGTGCTGTTTGGCACGGGCACGGCCGATATCGTCTGTCCGCCGGCAACGCAGTTTGCGGTGTACAACAACCTGTCCTGCGACAAGCGTCATGAGTTCTTTGAAGGCTTTGGCCACGAGGAGATTCAGGATTTTGACGATCTGATCATTCCGTTTTTCTGTGAGGGAGGGGAGGCTCATGTCTAAGTGCGAGAGCAATGTCAATGAGCTGATTGTCCCCGGGCTCGTGGGAATTCCTGGAACGGTTTCGTCAAGGCTCGCAGAATATCGGGACTGGCACGGTGATGTCCAAGCAGATGTTTCTGATTTAGAGACATGCGCTTCGAATCTTGAGATTCAAGGCCTGGCCATTACGGCGATTGACTTTGTTAACCCCTGCGCCCGTTACTCGGAGGTTTCCTTTAAGCTCGGTGACGATGCGGTCCACGCTCGTTTGATTGAGCCTGTCGGTCGTGCCCGAGTATCTGAGCGCGTGCCGCTGTGCCTGATGTTCCATGACATCGATCGGCCTGTGCGCGGCTGGCATCACATGACGAGATTTGCCGCCATGGGGTATGCCGTCCTCGCGCTGGATGACGATGTTGCTGGTGCGGACGACCTGCAGCGGGGGATTGCTTCACCCGCTTTTGTCGAGCGCGTCCGTTGGGGTTGCGCGATGGCGAAGGTCGCGCGCAATCTTGATGGCATGGACCCCGACCGCATTTTTGCGTGGGGCGAGGGCCTTGGCGGCGGTGTCGCGCTGGCGGTTTCTGCTCTGGACGAGCGGGGCCTTGCCTGCACGGCGGTTGCCAATCCAATCCCCGGTGGCCTCGAGGCTCTGTCGTCTCGGGTGCGCGGATCGGTGCTCATGGGCACATCGCTTATGGATACCGTGAGCGATCCCAAGGATCAGTTTGCCGTATTCAACGGTCTTGAGTGTGACCGGAGGCATATCATCTATGCCAAATACGCTCACGAGCGCATCAATGCGTTCGAAAACGAAGTCGTCGACTTCTTTAACCAAACGTTCTATCCGTGTTCTTTGGCCTAGGCGGCCTGGACACTGCCAACAAGAGTGGGCGGCATAGGGCTGCCCGCCAGACAACTAAGGAGATTCTTGTGGCAACTCAGAAATTCACCGGCGTTATCCCTCCCGTCGTTGTTCCCGATACCGAAGACCACCAGCTCGATGTTGCCTCCTTTGAGCGCAGCATCAACCGCATGATCGATGCCGGCGTTGATGGCCTGTTCTTCCTGGGCTCTTCGGGCGAGGTCGTCTTCTCCACCGACGAGCGCCGCCGTCAGATCATCGCCGAGGCCGTCCGTATCGTCGACCACCGCGTTCCCGTTCTGGTCGGCATCATCGACACCGAGACCGAGCGCATGATCGAGCACGGCAAGGTCGCCCAGGAGCTGGGCGCCGATGCGCTCGTCGCCACCTGCCCGTTCTATGCCCTGCAGGGCATGACTGAGGTCGAGGAGCACTTCCGCATCCTGCATGAGGAACTCGACCTGCCCATCTTCGCCTACGACATCCCCGTGTGCGTCCACACCAAGCTCCCCTGGAAGCTCCTTGCCAAGCTCGGCGCCGAGGGCGTCCTGGCCGGCGTTAAGGATTCCTCGGGTGATGACATCTCGTTCCGCTACCTCGTTCAGGAGAACGAGAAGAACGGCCACCCGATGAGCATCCTCACCGGTCACGAGGTTGTTGTCGACGGTGCTTACCTTGGCGGCGCCGACGGTTCCGTTCCGGGTCTCGCCAACGTGGAGCCCGAGGGCTATGTGCGTCAGTGGAAGGCCGCTCAGGCCGGCGACTGGGCTACCGTCAAGGCCGAGCAGGATCGCCTCAACGAGATCTCCCATATCTGGGATGTCACCTCGGGCGTCCAGGGCTATGCCGGTGGCGTTGGCGCCTTCAAGACCGCTATGAATCTCATGGGCATCTTCGACAGCCCGACCATGCCGCGCCCGGTGAAGGCCATGACCGGCGAGAACGTCGAGGCGATTAAGAAGGTCCTCCAGGACAACGGTCTCCTGTAAAGCTTCCCCAGGCACCCGATCTTGGGGCTCAAGTGGTCGGGCGTGACCCATTAGGTCAACGCCCGACCACTTTCACCCCAACCTCGGGCACCTGGGAAACCTTTATCAAGCTGCGGCGATAACACCGCCTTCATTTCCTGTAGTTGTTGTTTTGTCTCCGAAGGAGAACGACATGGAGAACAAGTACGTCTGCTCTGTCGATATCGGCGGAACTAAGATCGCGACCGCCATCATGGAGTACCCGGCTGACGGCAGCGTGCCCCATCCCGTTTTTGAGGCCGAGGTTCCTACTGAGGCCCAGGAGGGCGGCGAGGCCGTCTTCCAGCGTATCGAGGCGTCCATCAAGGCCGCTCTTGAGGCGAATCCCGATGTCGAGGTCCTCGGTGTCGGTATCGGTGCCGCAGGCGTCGTCGATCCCAAGACGGGCGCCATCGCGTATGCCAACGAGATCATGCCCGGCTGGTCCGGCGTTCAGTTGGGGCCGCGCCTGCGCGAGGACCTTGGTCTCCCCGTTGCCGTGGTGGGCGACGTGCAGGCTCATGCTCTGGGCGAGGCCCACTGGGGCGTCGGCAAGGGCAAGTTCTCCGTCTTGTGTCTGGGCATCGGTACGGGCATCGGCGGCGCATATGTCGAGAACGGCCGCGTGATGCAGGGCTTCCATGGTGCTGCCGGCCATATGGGCCACATCGAGTGTTCGGCTGCCGCCGGCATTCCCTGCGCCTGCGGGCGTTCTGGCCATCTTGAGTCGGTAGCCTCGGGCACCTCGATTGGCCGTATGTACGACGAGCGCTTCGGTCGCGTCGACCCCAGCCGTCCTTCGGTCGGTCGCGATGTGAACGACCTGTGCCGTGCGGGCGACGCAAAGGCGACCGAGGTCATCCATGACGCCGGCTTTGCGCTGGGTGCCAGCTTGGGCTCGCTCGCTAACATCCTGGACCCTGAGGTCATCGTGCTTTCGGGTGGCGTGATTCACCAAGGTCCCGATTGGCGTTCACAGACGTGGAAGGATTCGGTACACGAGGGCTATGCCAGCCAGGCGCTCGATCCGCTTCAGGACACGCCGATCCTCATCGGTTCTCTGGAGGGCGATGCTCCGCTCATCGGTGCCGCCGAACACCTTCTTGCATCGTTGAAGTAAACATAACTACCAAGTGCGCCTTCTGAGGTGCCGCAGATTGACGTGAAAGAGGAGCGAAGCGTACTTCGGTACGCGAGCGACGGTTTGAACGTCAAGGTGCGGTGTCTCAGAAGGCTGTTTTGAGAAAGGTTGAGTCGAACATGACCGTTGATCCTTTGATCCAGTCCCTGAAGGGCAAGCTCGTCGTGAGTGTTCAGGCGTATATGGGCGAGCCGCTTCGTACGCCCGAGACCATGGCTCAAATGTCTCGCGCCTGCGAGCTTGGCGGCGCCGCCGCTATTCGCTGCCAGGGTCTTGCCGACATCGCCGCCATTAAGGGCCGCTGTGAGGTCCCCGTCATCGGCTTGTGGAAGGATGGACACGAGGGCGTCTACATCACGCCGACGCTGCGTCATGCTCGCGCCTGCGTTGCTGCGGGTGCCGACATCGTGGCAATTGATGCCACTGATCGCCCGCGTCCTGATGGCAAGACCGTCGAGGACACCTTCCGTCCGCTGCACGAGGAGGGTGTGCTCCTGATGGCCGACTGCGCCACCATCGAGGACATTCGCCGTGCGGTTGATATGGGCTTTGACCTGGTATCCACTACGCTTTCTCATGGTGTCGCCGCCATCGACTGCACCATGGCCGATGGCCCCGATCTGCCGCTCCTGCGTCAGGCGACCGAGGAATTCCCCGGCCTTCCCATCATTTGCGAGGGTCGCGTGCATACGCCCGAGGAGGCTCGCGCCGCGATCGATGCTGGCGCCTGGGCCGTTGTCGTCGGCACCGCCATCACGCACCCCACGAGTATTACGAGTTGGTTCAAGGCTGCGCTTGAGGCGTAAGACAGGCCTCGTATCCGCTTGGGGCGGTATACTCAATAAAGGCAATTGATCGCGCGGGATCCGCTGGCCGGGTCCCGCGCTTGTTTTAGGAGGCACATGTGCAAAAGGGAGATGCCATGGATGCGGCGGAGCGCTCGGAGCGCATCCCCGATATCGTCATCATCACCGGAATGTCCGGATCGGGCCGAACGCAGGCCATGCATGTGTTCGAGGACATGGGCTATTTTTGCATCGACAACTTGCCTCCGCGTCTGATCGCCCAGCTTGCCGAACTCGTCGGCATCAATACGGGCGTGGGCAGGCATCTCGCCGTCACCTGCGATTTGCGTAGCCAGGGACTGTTTGACGAGCTGCTCGATGCGGTCGCCGCTCTCGAAGAGCGCGAGATGAGCTGCGACATCGTGTTCCTGGAGGCTTCTGACGAGG
>USGN01000112.1 GCA_900554255.1 uncultured Collinsella sp.
ATCCTGAATCCCCGCCAGGACTTCGTCCTCGGCATAGATGCGAACTGTCTCCCATTTCTCATGTCCAAGTTTTGGGACGCGTTTCGCAATGCCGAGTGGGACCCCTGGACAGTCGGATCACGTGGTGGCCCCCTTTGAGAGGGTCACGAGCATGGTGGTCCCGTTCTCGGAACTTGCTTCGACCTCTACCGTGCCACCGTGAAGCGCTGCAATCTCCCAAACAAGCGCTAGCCCGAGTCCTGCGCCGCCGTATGCCCTGCTGCGGGATTTGTCTAGACGAAAGAACGGCTGGAAGATGCTCTCACGGTACTGCTTGGGTATTCCCGGGCCCTGGTCCTCGACTCGCAGGAACACATGGCTGTCGTTGTCGCAGATGGAGACGTTGACAGTCGAGCCGGTGCGGCTGTAACGGATGGCATTTTCGACCAGGTTAAACACCAGCCGATAGAGGAGCGTGTCGCTCCCGATTACTAAAGCGTCTCCAGCACAATTGAGGGCTATGCCCTTATTTTCGGCAAGTGGCGCAAGGTCGGTGAGGACCTCTTCGGACAAAGGACCAAGTTCCACATCGTCCTCGCAAGGGACGCTGCGGAGCTCACTCATCTCGAGCAATACCTTGGCCATTCGAGACATGCGCTCGGTTTGTTCTTGTAGCAGGCCGAGCAGCTCGGCTGTTTCGGGTTGCAAACCGGAGTGCTCGGAGATGAATAGTTCAATCTGTGCTTGCATAAGGGCGAGCGGGGTGCGCAGCTCGTGTGCGGCGTTGCCGGTAAACTGACGCTGTGCAGAGAATCCTTCGCCAAGACGAGTGATCATGTCGTTGAAAGAGGCGCTGCATCGTTGTAGCTCGGTGGGCACATCTTCATTGAGTCTGATTTCGCTTAGGTTGTCAGGCTGCACACGCTCAACCTGGGCTGCAAAAGCCCGTAGCGGTTTGAGTGCACGGCCGCTCACAAAGTATGCCAGCACGCCGCCAAGGAGTGTGATTCCAGTCGTGATGTACCAGGCTGCCGTGCCAAAAGACTCCTGTGCGTCGTTTACGACGATCGTGACCTTGTCATAGAGGGCCGCTTTCGTTGGGTCGAACGCCTGGGGCGAATCTTCGCCGGTTGCGTTAAAGGCCGAGATGTCGCTGCCGATGGCATCCATATAGCGCATGCCCGTATAGCCGACCAGGCAGTTCGTCAGCACGCATGCTGCACACGTGAGCAGTGCCGTCATAATCGTTATGCGCCATTGCAGCGAAAGCCCTTTCATTCTCCATCCTCCATAACGTAGCCCTCTCCAATCCGATTGCGAATCGGGTCGTATCCCAAAGCGCCACGCAACTTTTTTCGGAGCGACGAGATGTGAACGCGGGTTGCGTTGCTAAAACAGTTCACGGTGCTATCCCAAACGTGCTCGATAAGCTCCTCTTGGCTTACCGGTCGCCCCTGATTAAGCATCAGGTATTCCAAGATTCCCGTTTCCTTGCGTGTAAGAGATAAGGCCTCGCTGCCCACGGAAGCGATGCGCGCCTTGGTGTCAAAGCTGAGTTTTCCGCAGGTTAATACTATGTCGCTTTGTGCGAAGCGCCTGAGGGTAAGGCTGCGGATCCTTGCCGCAAGCTCGTCCAGATGAAACGGCTTGGTGAGGTAATCGTTGGCGCCGGCATCGAGTCCGGCGACTTTATCGGATACTTCGCCACGCGCGGACAGAATCAGCACCTTGGTCTCGCAGTCGGTTTTCCTAAGTTCCCTGAGTACGGTCATGCCGTCGATACGGGGAAGGTTGAGGTCGAGTATCACGAGGTCGAAGGCCTCAACGTCCAGTAGGTCGAGCGCCTCCTGTCCGTCGTGACAGCAGTCGACACTGTACGCCAAGTTCCGCAAGCTGCGCGCGATTGCGTCGCACAGCGCCCGCTCGTCCTCGACGATCAAAATACGCATAACAGTCTCCTTGCACATTTCAAATCGCGCTTAACACGGATTTTATAGCCGATATGGTCCAATGGTCGCGTAACGAAAGGAGTGGTCAGGTTGTTCAAAGCAGTAAAACCCGTGGTACAGGTCGCTTTGTTGATCGTCGGAATTGCCATGGTGTGCTTTGGCGTTATGCGTGGCGAGGCGGATGCCGTGCTGGCCAAAGCGATTAGGCTGTGCTTGGAGTGTATCGGAATTGGATAAAAGAGAAAACACTGCGTCGCATGTTTTGGCTCGATTTCGCGGATTCATTCAGGCGGCGGCGACGCTCGTCACCAACATTCACCTGCCAAACTTTGCCAAAGGCAGCATTTATCAGGGTGCGGGAAAAACAGTCTGCGTTCCTGGGCTTAACTGCTATTCGTGCCCCGCGGCATCGGGTGCATGCCCCATTGGGTCGTTCCAATCGGTGGTGGGTTCATCCAAGTTTAACTTTTCTTACTACGTCACCGGTACGCTCATTCTGCTCGGCGTGCTGCTGGGGCGCTTTGTGTGCGGCTTTCTGTGCCCGTTTGGCTGGCTGCAAGAGCTGCTTCACAAGATTCCCGGCAAAAAGCTTTCGACAAAAAGGCTCAAGGCGCTTACGTATATCAAATACGTTGTGCTGCTGTTTGCTGTGGTATTGCTGCCTGTGCTGGTGGTCAACGATGTGGGGATGGGCGATCCGTTCTTTTGCAAATACGTCTGTCCGCAGGGCGTGCTCGAGGGTGCCATTCCGCTGGCGGCTGCCAATGCTGGAATCCGATCCGCGCTGGGACAGCTCTTTACCTGGAAACTTGTCGTTCTCATTTCCGTGGTAGTGCTGAGCGTTTTGTTCTATCGCCCCTTCTGCAAATGGATTTGTCCGCTCGGCGCATTCTATGCGCTCATGAATAAGGTGTCCTTGCTGGGGATACGGGTCGACGCATGTAAATGCGTCTCGTGCGGCAAGTGTTCAAAGGTTTGTCAGATGGACGTTGACGTGACCCGCGCGCCCAATCATGCCGAATGTATCCGGTGCGGAAAGTGCATCGGGGCCTGTCCCGTCGATGCCATCAGCTATCGCTATGGCCTGGATGTGTCGGCAGAAAAGCTCCCTCTGACCGCCGATAAAAAGTAAAACAAGCTTCGACAAAACGGAGGAATGACCATGAAGCTTTCTAAGATTGCGGCCCTGTTTATGGTGCCGGTGCTGGCCTTGTGTCTTGTGGCGTGTTCGGCGCCCGGTGGCAACGCGAGCGAATCTACGGGCTCCGATCCTAAGATCGCGGAGCTCATTGCGCAAGAGCCGGCCAACGCCGACGAGGCCGCCGAGCTGTATGCGAAGCTCATGCAGAAGGAGAACGAGATCTTTTCGAGTGATAACGCGCTGTGGGAAAAGGTATTCAATGCAGCAAATAAAGAGTCGACAATGATTGAGGACGGCAGCAATTACGGCGATTTCCTGCTCAAGACCATCGACGGCGCCAAAGATGAGTTTACGGCGGATGAGCTTAAGACGCTCAAGGCGGGCGCGCAGCAGATCAAGGAGATCGAGGACAAGCTCGAGAGCCTGGAGAAGGAGTTCCCCGGCTGTGGAAGCACGCCGAGCGCAGGCGAGAGCGTTGACGCTTCGGCCGCTGGCATGACGGCTGGCGCCGATGCTTCGAGCGAGGCGACGAAGTTCCCCAGCTTTACGGGCAAGGACTTGGACGGCAACGACGTGAACAGCGACGAGCTGTTCTCCAAGAACAAGGTTACCGTCATGAACTTCTGGTTCACCACTTGCAAGCCGTGCGTGGGCGAGCTGGGCGATCTTGAGAGCCTGAATAAGGAGCTTGCTGAGAAGGGCGGCCAGGTCGTGGGTGTCAATTCCTTTACGCTCGATGGCAACAAGGACGAGATTGCAGATGCCAAGGACGTGCTGAGCAAGAAGGGCGTGACATATAAGAACGTCTGGTTCAAGTCGGATAGCGAGGCCGGTAAGTTTACGTCAAATCTGTTCTCGTTCCCGACAACCTACGTTATTGACCAGAACGGCAACATCGTAGGGGAGCCCATCGTGGGCGCCATCAGCTCCGCCGAGCAGCGCGCGGCGCTCGACAAGCTTATTGACCAGGCGCTGGCGAAGAGCGAGCAGTAATGTGACAAAGGGACAGTCCCTTTGTCACATCGCATACCAATCGCTTGTGTTGCGAGCCTAGGCGAAGGTGATCTCGCCGTTCTCGCAGTCCATATCGGCGATACGGGCCAGGCTCTCAACACGGAAGCCGCGCTTGCGGAGCTTATCGCCACCGCCCTGGAAGCCCTTCTCCACCGCAATGCCAATACCAGATACCTCGGCACCCGCAGCCTCACAGATCTTGATAAGACCCTCGAGCGCGCAGCCGTTGGCCAAAAAGTCGTCGATGATCAGGACCTTGTCGCCCTCGGACAGGAAGCGCTTACCCACGATAACCGGGTACTCCTTCTGCTTGGTAAAGGAGTAAATGGTCGTGGCATACTGCTCGCCGTCGAGGTTGATGGACTGTGCCTTCTTGGCAAAGACCACCGGCACGCCACCAAAATGCTGGGCCGCAATGCAAGCCATGCCAATGCCCGAAGCCTCGATCGTCAGGATCTTGTTGATCTCGACACCCTCGAACAGACGGGCCCACTCGGCACCCATGTGGTCGAACAGTTCAACGTCGCACTGGTGGTTGAGGAAGGCATCAACCTTAAGGACGTTACCGGCCTTTACGATGCCGTCATGGCGAATACGATCCTCAAGCTCCTGCATGGCGCAACCCCTTCTCGCGGCAACGATACCGCGCGATTAATAAACGTTGTTCGATAGTCTACCACGGACCTA
>USGN01000113.1 GCA_900554255.1 uncultured Collinsella sp.
ATATACCGCGCACGCTCGGGCGCGCGAATCCCCTCGCCTCGGCAATCTCGCGCACGCAGCGCACGGCGACGCTACACGCCAGATACAGGTGATGGCAGAGCACCAGATCGGGCCGAAACTCAGTCACCGCCCGATCGATTGCATTAGCAAATGCCCGCTCAAATGCCTTGAGCATCGAAGGCGTCAGATCACGATAGCGTGTAGAGGGATAGGGCATGACATCGGACATACCGCAGATGGGAAACGGCAGCTCGGGCGACTCGAACGGTACGGCAAACACGGCAGCACGTCGGTCCAGCTCGCCTTGGGTATCACCCGGAGCCGCGCCGCAAAGCACGGCGGCGCGATGCCCCGTCTCGATCTGTTCGCGCACGAGCGCGGCAAGGTAGGTGCCGCTGCCGGTGCTATCTGGTTTTTGTGCCGAGATATTGAGGATGCGCATGTCGCGGTACACCCCTAGGCCAAGGCGGCGGCGCGAATCGCCGCGCCGATCGCTCCGGCAAAGCGAGCCTGGGGCGAGGTGGTCACCGGCGACCCCAGTAGCTCGCCCAACCGCTCCACCACGAAGGCGTTCTCGCACAGGCCGCCGGTCAGGTAGTACGGGGCGCCCGCGGCCTGCCCGGCCATGGTCGCCACGCGCGAGACCACGCTGTCGATCACGCCACGCGCAATGTTCTCGCGCGGCTCACCGCGACCGATCAGGCTGATAACCTCGCTTTCGGCAAACACCGTGCACATGCTGCTGATCTTGGTGGGCTCGCCGGAACGCGCCAGGCCGGCCATCTGCTGCTGGGAAACGCCTAGGCGGTCGGCCATGATCTCCAAAAAGCGCCCCGTGCCGGCGGCGCACTTGTCGTTCATGGCAAACTTGGCCACGCGGCCACTTTTAAGCTGAATGACCTTAGTATCCTGACCGCCGACGTCAATCACGGTGCCGTGGTCGCCAAACAGGCGCACGGCACCGGTGCCGTGGCAGGTGATCTCGGTCACGACCTTGTGTGCATAGGGCACGGCGACACGGCCGTAGCCAGTCGCGACCACGCGAACATCGTCACCCGTCACGTCATAACCCGCCGCTGCCAGTGCCTCGTGCAACCGCTCGGAAGCATCGACCGAGGAGAACCCGGTTGGCTGCACGCACGTCCACGCCACCGAACCCTCCCCGTCGACCACAGCGGCCTTAGCCGCCGTAGACCCGATATCGATCCCGATCCCTATCATGGCTCTCTCCCAATCTAAACATCAAAGGTAACGGCGCGTTCAGGCGCCTTAGCTCTAGGTTTCTCAGGTGCCGGAGATTGCCCCGAAAGAGGAGCGCAGCGTACTTTGGGTACGCAAGCGACGGTTTGAGGGGCAAAATCCGGTGCCTGAGAAACCTAGAGGGTTTCGATGAAGGCGGCGATGCGGGTCTCGATCTGGCCCATGTCACCGTTGCTGTAGTCGGTCTCGATCTTCATGTACGGAATACCCGCACCCTCGACGGCCTCCTGCATACGGGCACTCTCAACGTTGAAGGTGTGGCATGCCTGCAGCACGCTCTCCACCACACCATCGACGTGGTACTTCTCACACATGGCCAGCGTGTTTTCCATACGACCGTCGTTGGGCGTCATGACCGAGCAGTTGATGTCCAGGTAGCGGTCGGCGATAGCGCGCAGAATGTCGGGAGCCTCCGGGTCGACCATCATGGCCGCCGTGCGCTCGCCCGAGCAGTCGTCCATGCACACGACCACACCGCCGTTGGACTCGATGGTGCGGCCGATCTTGTTGATCACACCGCCCACCGGGCAGCCAGTGATCAGAATGCGCTTGGCATCCGCCGCAACCGGGCGCTCGCCCGCGTCGTAGGCCTCGCGCAGCTTGGCAACCTTTTGCTCCAGTTGCTGCGTATAGGCCTCGATATCAAAGCTGAACGTACCGGCAAACATAGTGCTCATCAGGTCGATGCCGCTCATGGCCGCCGGCTGGTTGGCCTGCAGCGCAAACATCTCGAGCTGGGCCGCACGCAAGCGGTTGCGACGACGGACGGCAGCACGCAGGTCATCGTCGGTAATCGTGATGCCGTAGAAGCCCTCGAGCTCCTCCTTGAGCAGGCGGCACTCCTCGTACCAGCCCTCGCGCTCATAGGCACGATCGCGACCCTGCGGCAGGTGCAGAATGTGCGTGCGCTTGAGCTCGTTGAGTAACTCGTACATCTTCTTCTTGCCGTCGCAGGTGGTCTCGCCGATGATCATGTCGCTAAAGTACGTAAACGGGCACTTTTGCGAATAGGCAAAACCATACGTAGACTTGATGAGCGGGCACAGGTTTGCCGGCAGCACCTTCTCGGCCTCGGGAATCACCTCGTCGGACGTGCCGCACAGCGCCACGCTCGCAGCCCCCGCGGCATCGATAATCTCGAGCGGCGTGTAGCTACACAGAAAACCGACCAGGCGATTACCCGCCTGCTTATAATCCTTGACGCGAATAAACGCCGCCTTGCGTTGCTCGTTGAACTCCTCAAACGTGGACGGCAACGGCTGCTCAATATTTTCCGACATATAACTCCTTAACAAACCTTTTAACCAACCAAGGAAACGGCTTTCCCAGGTGCCCGAGGTTGCCGTGAAAGATGAGCGCCGCATACTTTGGTAGCAAGCGACGGTTTGAACGGCAAGATCGGGTGTCCGGGAAAGCCGCCGGGACGGATAGCCCTAAATGGTTTCCAAGAAGGCCTCAATCCTGGTTTGTAGCTGGCCTGCATCCTCGCCGGCGTAGTCGGTCGTGATGTGCATAAACGGAATGCCGGCCTCCTCGGCGGCCTTCTCCACGGCAAACGACTCCATCTCGTAGAGCGTGCAGAACTGCAGGGCCACGTCGACGATACCGTCGGCATGCAGGTCCTTGGCCATCTGGACAATGTCCTTCATACGCTGGTCGTTGGGCGTAAAGACGGCGCAGTTGATCTTAAAGTAGCGCTCGGCGATGGCATCAAGCATCTCGTCGACCGTCTCACCGGACTCGTCGACCAGATCCTTGTAGTAGCGCGAACCCGTGCAGGACTCCTCGCCCACCACGACGCCGCCGGCCTTCTCGATGAGGTTGAACAGCTTCCAGTTGGGCACGGCCATGGGCGTACCGGTGTACAGGATGCGCTTGGTCCCCTTGGGCGCCACGCCCTCGCCGGCCTCAACGCGCTGCTCGCACTCGGCGGCCATGTCGTTGATGGCGCCGGTCAAGCGCGGCGTGTCGTCCATAAAGGCGGCCTGAACGGTCAGCAGGCTGTCGAGACCGCTGATGGGCGCCGGATCGGCAGCGCGGGTCGCAGCCAGGCGCTGCAGGGCACGGCGTTTCTCGTTGACGGCATGGATGGCAGCCTTCAGACGCTCGGGCGTAATCGTGACGCCGCACTCTTCCTCGATCTTAGCAGCAAGCTTTTTGACCTCGGCTTTCCAGGTCACGAGCGTCGACTCGTCGTGTACGTTGGGAATATCCATGACGTACATGTTCTTTTGCGTGGCAAAGAACTCGTAGGCCTTCTTCTTGCCATCGCAGGTGTTCTCGCCCACCACCAGATCACTCGACTCAATGTAGGGGCAGACCTCGCCCAACTTAAAGCCGGCAAAGCTCTTGATAAGCGGGCAGGTATTGCGCGGCAGGTGCTCCTCGACCTTATCGGTTGCCCAATCGGCACCCGAGCACAGACCCACGGGAATGCCGTCACAGGCAAGTACAATCTCCTCGGGAACGTAAACGCAGAACGAACCGACGATCTTGGTGGCCTCGCCGGCCTCCTTCTTGTCGAGCATCTCCTTAATACGGCCGCTGTGGATGTTGGTGGCGACAAAATCCAGGTAGGACGTGGACTTGGGGCGATTGTTCTGCGTCAGGAACATATCGCCGTACATCTGGCCCACGGCGCCCAGCAGCATGTCGTGGTCGGCAAGATTCATGCCGAGGCTCTCCCACATCGGATGGAAATCGAATTCTTCAGCCATGACGGTTCCCCTCTCGAACCAAAAATGAATAGCTACGGTATTTCTGCACGGTGGGTGGCGAAAACCCAGCCGTGCTCAAACCCGGAATTTTGGGGAACCTGCTTTGCGGTCGATTATTTAGCTGTGCGTCGTCTCTCCCGGAGCCGTGAACATACCTGCTCATATGCGGCTCCGAGCCATGTACAGGGCGCGCGCGGCAACGCGGCGAATGTATGTCGTTTGTGGCATGTGCGCACCCTCCCTTACAAGTTGAGGTCAACTATATCAACGGTCATCGACTATGCGAACACCGTTGACATTCGTACGACAGCGTCGTGTGCCGTCGTTTAATAAATTATTATCTTGATTGATAAGAGTTTGTCATCCCTCATTTGGCGAACGGCAAAAACAAAGCCACCGAGGCTTATATCCCCGACAGCATTACCCGACGCTATCGACAAACCAAATGGATCCTGCTGGCATCAAAATGCATGCGCAGCGTCTCGCCTGCTTGTGGCAGCTCGTCGACAGGCATGCCCACTTTATTGACCTTCCACTGCAGACGCGTGGGCGCATCAGCACGCGGCACGTCCAGCAGCACCAGGCGCTCAAAGCGCGAATCGCTCACTCGGGCCACGTGCAAATCATAGCTGTTGCGACCCCGCTCCGCGCGATTGTCAACATGGAAGTAGCTTGCGCGAATGCCCAGGTACGCCACGTCGTCGGGCACCTCGCGACCCACGTTAAAGGTCATGCCCCAGTCGAGGGCCTCAACTTCTTCGTCGCCGATCTTGCGCGCGCGGCTCGTATTCT
>USGN01000114.1 GCA_900554255.1 uncultured Collinsella sp.
AGAAACACATGAACAGTAAACCACAGCTCGGCCTTGCCATCATCGGCTTTGGCGGCGGCTCGGCCATGGACTGCGCCAAGGGCGTAGGGGCGCGCATTGCGCAGCCAAACAAGCCCATCAACAAGATGCGTGGCCTATTGCGTGTCCACCGTCTCCTGCCGCTGCTTATTGCGGTTCCCACTACCGCCGGCACGGGAAGCGAAGTCACGCTCGCGGCGGTTATCACCGATAACGAGACGCACTATAAATACCCCATTAACGATTTTGTGCTCATCCCGCGTTTTGCGGTTCACGACCCCGAGTTTACGCGCGGTCTGCCCGCCTCCATTACGGGGCAGACGGGCATGGACGCCCTGACGCATGCCGTCGAGGCGTTTATCGGGCGAAGCACCACGCCCTATACGCGCAAGATGGCTCGACAGGCGGTGCAGCTCATCCGCGACAATTTGCTCGAGGCCTATGAGCATGGCGACGACATGCGCGCTCGCCGCAATATGCTTTCGGCGGCGTATAAGGCGGGAGTTGCCTTTACGCGCTCCTATGTTGGATACGTTCATGCCATCGCGCACAGTCTGGGCGGCCGATACGGAATTCCGCACGGTTTAGCCAACGCGATCATCCTGCCGCACATGCTTCGCGCTTATGGTGACGCCGCCGCCCCCAAGCTTGCCGATCTTGCTCGCATGGCGGGCATTGCGCCGGCTACCGCACAGGACAGTCTTGCGGCCGAGGCCTTTATCGATTGGGTCGACCGCATGAACGAGGCCCTGGGAATCCCCAAATATGTCTCGGGTATTCGCCGCTCCGATATTCCGCAAATGGCGGCCCATGCCGATGCCGAGGCCAATCCCCTGTACCCCGTTCCGCTTTTGATGGACCGCTTGGAGCTCGAGCATATGTACGAGGTCGTCGCGGGTGGTATGTTTGAGGACGAGAACTAGGAGGGTGCCATGAACACCGAGGAAATTGCGCGCATCGTCGGCGATCAGCGCACCTACTTTAAGACGCACGCTACGTTTGATGTCGATGTTCGACGTCGCGCGCTCGTGAGTTTACGCGATGCGGTGCGGGCCCACGAGGCCGATATCGCCCATGCGCTCAAGACCGATTTGGGGAAGTCGCATGACGAGGCCTATATGTGCGAGATCGGCACGTCGCTTTCCGAGATTCGTCATCAGATTGCGCATGTGGCTCGATGGAGCCGTCCGCGCCTGCGTCCGTGTGACCTTGCCAACGCCGTGAGTGTGTGCAAAACGCAAGCCGTGCCCTATGGCGTTACACTCATCATGGCACCGTGGAACTACCCGTTTTTGTTGACGCTCGAGCCGCTCGCCGGCGCCCTTGCCGCGGGCAATACCGTGGTCATCAAGCCGAGTGCCTATGCTCCGGCATCGAGCACGGTGCTCAAGCAAATCTGCGAAGAGGCGTTTGACCCCCGTTTGGTGACGGTTGTCGAGGGCGGACGTGCCGAGAACGAGGCGCTGCTCGATGAATGCTGGGACAAAATCTTCTTTACCGGAAGCGTTCCGGTCGGCAAGCTCGTCATGGAGCGCGCGAGCAAAAACCTCACGCCTGTGACGCTTGAACTGGGTGGCAAGAGCCCCTGTATCGTGGATGCCTCCGCAAACTTGAAGGTGGCAGCACGCCGTATCGCCTTTGGTAAGTGGCTCAACGTGGGGCAGACCTGCGTGGCGCCCGACTACCTGTTGGTCGATGCGCGCGTGCACGACGAGCTGCTGGACCTTATCAAGGAGGAGGCCCGCCGTATGTTTGGCGAGCATCCGCTCGATAACGAGGACTACGGTCATATTGTCAACGCCAAGCATTTTGCGCGCGTGCGCGGGCTGATCGATCCCGATAAGGTCGTGCTTGGAGGTACCGCGCGCGAGGCCTCGCTCAAGATCGAGCCGACGATTTTGGACGGCGTGTCCCCCGATGACGCCGTGATGCAGGAGGAGATCTTCGGCCCCATTTTGCCAGTGCTGACGTTTGAGAGCCTTGACGAGGCCGAAGCGTTTATTACGGATCGTCCGACGCCGCTGGCCCTGTATATCTTTAGCCAGGACCGCGAGGTCCAGCAGCGCTTTGTGCGCTACGTGCCCTTTGGCGGCGGCTGCGTTAACGACACGATCATGCACTTGGCTACGAGCCATATGGGCTTTGGCGGCATGGGCGCGAGCGGTATGGGGCAGTACCATGGCCGCGAGAGCTTCGATACGTTTAGCCACAAGAAGAGCATCGTGAACAAGGCAACCTGGCTGGACGTGCCGTTTCGGTATGCGCCCTACGCAAGCTGGAAGCACAAATTCGTGCGCATGTTTGTGCATTAGAATCAGATGGCGTAGCGACAAACGGTCGAAAGGCGCAGGCAGGATGAATTTGTGTCCGCACGAGTTCGTAGACTTCTCAATAAGGTTAAGCGCCGGTTTATCTGGCCGTTAGGGGAGTTGCTATGTACGAGCCTTCACGTGTTCTTCTGTCATTTCACATTGCAGGATTTCAGTATGCCGATGGCGCTTTGGTCCTAGGCGATCTTAAAGCGGGCGATAAACTGACGCTGTGTGCCGAGCGCGATAATCCCCATGACCCCGAGGCAGTTGCGATCTACTATGGCAAGACCAAACTTGGCTACGTTCCGGGAAACGAGGTCGGCCCACTGTCCTTGATGATGTATTACGGCCACGAGGACGTATTTGAGGCCCGTGTGCAACAGGTTGCCCCCGAGCGCAGCCCGTGGCATCAGGTGCGCGTTGGGCTCTACGTGGTGGATGCTCGCTAGTCGGCAATGGAGGCTGCCATGTTTGATGACGATGACCTGTTTGATCTGGCAGATGATCCGTTTGAGTGGGATGTGCTACTCGATGACGATGAGCTGGAACAGGACCGTAAGATGCGGCAGGACAAGAAAACTCAGGGTGACGCTTCGAAAAAGCAAGACAAGCGCCGCCGCGGACTGTTCGGCGGGCTCTTTGGATAACCGCCGCATCGCTACGTCTGTATACTTAGCACGAGTTGAACACGTTGCGAAATGAGGGCATAGACGATGATGTGGTTTACCGCCGACCTGCACCTGGGCGATACGAATATCTTGCACGACATGGACCGGCCGTTTGGCTCGGTCGATGAGATGAATCGCAAGGTCATCGATGCCATCAATGAGTGCGTGGCTGTGGATGACCGTCTCTACATTCTGGGTGACTTTACCTATCGTTTGCCCCTGGCGGAGGCGGTGCGCCTGCGCGAGCGTATCGAATGCCAGAACGTGACGCTCATCCGCGGTAACCATGACGGCGACTGGGAAGATTCCGACGTACCGCAGATTTGGGAAAACGTGCGCGATTACCTGGAGATTGCTCCCGGCTATGCCAAGGGCCATCGTCTGGTTATGAGCCACTACCCCATGCTCAGCTGGAACGGCAAGGCACGTGGCGCCATTATGCTGCATGGGCATATCCACAGCAGAGGAGACCGCACCAACGTGCGCAATCGCGACCGCGAACGTCCTATCTTTCGCTACGATGTCGGCCTCGACGCCAACGAGTACAAGCCCGTAAGCCGCGACCAGATTCTTAGCTTCTTTGGGCTATAGGGCGCCAGAACCACCACAATAGGGATAGGCACCTTTGTGGTGGCTCTGGCGCCGTTGCCATTATGGCAGCGGCGCCTTTTTTGTCCGTGCGGCGCGGTAGAGTGTAGGCGGTCGAAATTTGCGTCCATCGAGGAGCTGCTATGAACGAGATTAAGTGCCCGCATTGCGGCGAAGTTTTTAAGGTCGATGCGTCTGGCTATGCGGATATTGTCAAGCAAGTGCGCGATGCCGAGTTTTCGCGCGACCTGGATGAGCGTGTGAAGGCAGTCCAGCGCGAGGGCGAGCAGGCGCTGGAGCTTGAGCGCTCGCGTTCGACGGCTGCCTTGCAAAAGGCAGAGTCTCAGCGCAACGCTCAGCTTGTTGATCAGAAGAACGCTGCGGCTCAGCAGCTGGCACAAGAGGTCGCCAAGCGCGATGCCGAGCTTGCCGAGCTGCGCGCTAAGCTCGAGGGCGCTGCCGCAGAGCGCGAGAGTGCAAGCCAGCGCGCGGCGGTTGAGGCCCGCGCCGACGCTCAAAAGGAGAATGCCGAGCTTCAGCGCGAGATCGACAATTTGCGTGCACAGCTGGGACGCAAGGATGACGAAGCCAAGCTTGCCGAGGCTTCGGTGCGCAATGCCGTTCAAAATGATTTAGCCACGCGCGATGCGCAGATTGTCGAATTGCAGGCAAAGCTCTCCGCAGCGGACAAGGCCCAGGAGATGGCGCTTGCCGCCGCCGCGGCCGAGTCGCAGCGTGAGCTTGATGCTGCTCGCAGCGAGGCCGAGCGCGCGCTTGCTGACTACCGCGCGACGGTACAGGAGAAGCTTTCCGCCGCAAAGGCACAGTCTGAGCAAGAGGCCGAGGGCCTGCGCGCCCAACTGCGCGAGCAGGAACTGATGGCAAAAATGAACCTTTCGGAGGCGGTCGCCGCGTTGTAGGCTGAGGAGGCGACGAGGTGCGCGCGGTTGGCCTCGTCGAGGTCCTGACGGCTCTTGGCGCCCTTTTCAAAAAGCGCACGGGTGCGTTCGTAGCTGGTTTTAGCTTCTGCAAGCGTGGCCTTCGCGCTGCGCGTGTTCGCCGCGGCCGACTTCAGCCTGGCTTCGAAGGGCGCGGGATCGATCTGATAGAGCACGTCGCCCGCCTTCACTTCGGCGCCTTCCGTGAAGGCGACCTTCTTGA
>USGN01000115.1 GCA_900554255.1 uncultured Collinsella sp.
GCGTAGCTTCATCCTGCTCATCAAGCCAAGGTTCAATGTAATCAAGCACGATACGGTACCGATGCAGCTGATTTGACATACCTTTCTCCTTCTATAGTAGAAGTTTTACGGTATATTGCAAGAGCAAACTTGAGCAAATGTCTATTAGTTCAGCTTAATTACGCTGCTTGGGCTCGGTGACGATGGCTCGGACGATGCGGGGGCGATCGGTGAGGTCATGGACGATACGCACGTCCGAAAGGCCTGCCTGGCGACAGAGCTCGGCCGCGGCATCGAGGGCACCCTCGTAGAGCTCGCAGGCAAACAGGCCACCGGCGCGCAGCATGTAAGGCGCCGCATTGAGCAGGCGGCGGAAGATATCGAGGCCGTCGGCACCGCCCTCGAGCGCCAGATCGGGCTCAAAGTCCTTGACCTCGTGCGGCAGCGAGCGCATGACATCGGTGGGGATGTAGGGCGGGTTGGAGACGAGTACGTCAAAGGTGCCCCACTCGTCGTGGGGAATGGAGCTCACCAGGTTGGTGAGGCTAAAGGCGACCTCGCCGGACGTGAGGCCAAGCGCATCGCGGTTTTTGGTAGCAAGGTCGATGGCGCGCGGCTCGATATCGGTGGCGGTGCAGGCAACGTGGCCGCGGCGCTCCCAGGCAAGGGAGAGCGAAATGCAGCCCGTGCCGCAGCCGACCTCGAGAACGCGGGCAGTGCAGGGCTCGGCTGGGGCAGGCGCAGCGGCATCCTGAGCTGAAGCCGTCTCCTGGCCGGCACCCTCGATGGCGATGCCGTATTCGTCGAGCTCGGACTCGGCGGCTTCCGCGACTTCGGCTTCTGCTGCCTGCGCGGCGGCTTCCTCGGCCTCGCGGTCGGCCAGCTCCTCGGCATAGGCACGGCTGCCGAGCACGTCGCTACCCAGCGCAGCCTCATCGGCGGCCGTCAGGTTGGCGGCACGGCGCTCGGCGGTCGCGCGTTCGTCTGCCAGCGCGGCCTCAGCCTTGCGTGCCTCCTCGACCTCATCGTTCCAAGGCAGCTCAACACGCTGACGGGCGGCGGCCTCGGGGCTCAGCACCTCGGCATCCAGATAGTTCAGAACTTCCTCGACGAGCATCTCGGTCTCGGGACGCGGAATGAGCACGCCGGGGGCGCACGCGACGTCGATCATGCGAAACTGCGTGCTACCGGTGATGTACTGCAGCGGTTCGCCTTTGGCGCGACGAACGACGGCCGCATGCATGGTCTCGAGCTGCGCTGCGTCGAGCGTCTCGTCCATGCGCATATACAAGTCGATACGCGCCAGGCCCGTGGCCGCGCACAGCAGCCACTCGGCAGAAAGACGGGGATGCTCCTCGCCGCGCTCGGCCAGGTACTCCTTGGTCCACTCGAGACAACGCTTGATGGTCCAGATCTCGTTTGCCATGGGGCCCTCCCCTCTTAAGCGCCGGGCAGCGCACGAATGTCGGAGCAGATTGTACGCGAGGGTGGCGCGCGGCAAGGGACGATTGGAAGCGATTATCGAGAATCAGCCCAGAATTTTGCACCGGGCTCGCTCAAAGTGTTCATTCGCCGACGTCTAGATTTGCATTCGTCAAGCTTTTGGCAAGGTTGACCCAAAACTGACCAATATCTAACCAAGAACTTGCCACATCGCTTGACGCGCGACGCATCAAAAAATGCACTGCGTCTTCTTGGACGATTTTTTGAGCATTATTTTCGATAGAAGATGAATGCCGCTAATTTCTTTGAGCAGGTAGCCGGCTTAATGGCCATCAAAGCCGATTAAATAACATCTCAAAGCAATGTACCCAACCTAGTCATTTAAGAACGTCCCCAATGACTACCATGGAAACCCCGCAGGTTGAGCATAAGTCAGCGAAAACGCCCCTAAGCGAGCAAGGTGACGTGAAAGAGGAGGGAAGCGTACTTTGGGTACGCGACCGACGATTGAACGTCAGATTGCCGCTTAGGGGCGTTTGCAGCGTCGAGCCGTTACGCGGTTTGGTAAAACCGCGTAACCTACACAGCCTGTGCCAGCTTCTCGGCTCGCTCGGCGGCGGCAAGTGCCTCGATGACAGTGCCGAGCTGATCGCCCAGAAGGACGCCGTTGTAGGTGGAGTTGAAGCCGATGCGGTGATCGGTCACGCGGTCCTGGGGCTGGTTGTAGGTACGGATCTTCTCGGAACGGTTGCCATGGCCGATCTGGCTCTGGCGCTCGGCACCGAGCTCGGCCTGCTGCTTCTCGAGCTCCATCTCGTACAGACGGGCACGCAGCATCTGCATGCAGACCTCGCGGTTCTGGATCTGGGAACGCTGCTCCTGCGACTGCACCACGGTGTTGGTGGGCAGGTGGGTGATGCGCACGGCGGAGTAGGTGGTGTTAACGCACTGACCGCCAGGGCCGGAGGCGCAGTAGGTGTCGATGCGCAGGTCGGACTGGTTGATCTGGACGTCGATTTCCTCGGCCTCGGGAAGCACGGCGACGGTAGCCGTTGAAGTCTGGATGCGGCCCTGGGACTCGGTCTTGGGGACGCGCTGGACACGGTGCACGCCGGACTCGTACTTCATAACGGAGTAGACGCGGTCGCCCTCGACCTTGAACTCGATGGACTTAAAGCCGCCGGCCTCGCTGGGGCTGGAGTCGAGCACGGTGGTCTTCCAGCCGCGCGACTCGCAGAAGCGCTGGTACATCTTGTACAGATCGCCGGCAAAGATGGCCGCCTCGTCGCCACCGGCGGCGGAGCGAATCTCGACGATGGTGTTCTTGTCGTCGTTGGGGTCGCTCGGGATGAGCATGTACTTGATGTCTTCCTCGAGCTGGGGGAGCTTGGCCTCATTCTCGGAGATGTCCATCTGGAGCATCTCCTTCTCATCGGCATCGGTGGTATCGTGCAGCATTTCCTTGGCAGCCTCGATGTCATCGAGCGCGCCGATGTACTCGCGCGAGGCGGCAATGAGGTCGGACTGGTGCGCGTACTCCTTGTTGAGACGCGTGAACTCCTTGATATCGGAGGCGACGGCCGGGTCGGAAAGCTTCTTCTCGAGCTCCTCGTAGGCCTTAATGATCTTTTCGAGCTTGTCGCGCATGGCGGGACTCCTTTATGTGCGTGAAGGCGAAAATCGGCAGAGTTGATGGGGCGCGCGGCGCCACTGCGGGGGTAAGCCCAGCTAGAACATGTCGATCTTCAGATACATGCGCATCCCTTCGCGTATGAGGTACATAGTTGCGGTCTAACCCATACATGATAGCGTGCGCAGGCATACCTGCATATAACCCGCACGGAATGCGACAAAGGGTCAGTCTCTTTCCTTGAATACAACTTCATCCGAACGCCTCCCGCATTCATCCGCACATATACGGATAAATTTGGGAATCCGATACCCTGAGGGCCGGATCGGCCGGCCCCGGGAGATCGGAGGACGCCATGTCCGGAAAGGGCGGGAAGGGCGCCGCGAGGGCGGTCCCGAGGACCCACGGCAGGCTCACCGGGTACGAGCGGGACACGGTCCAGAGGATGCTGAAGCGCAGGGTTCGCTCGGCCACTTCCTCGAGAGGTTCAAGGGCGTATCGACCCGCAGGCTCCACAGCTGCCTGATGTGGTTCAGATGGCTGCGCGAGGCCGCACGCGTCGGGGACAGGACGTCGCTCATGCGCGAGCAGCTCGACGACGGGCGCTACGAAAAGATCCGGAAGAAGATGATGGAGCCGGAGTACGAGTTCCATCTGGAGCCGGACGTGCAAACGGCGGGCTAACATAGCCTTTCACCGAAAAGGGCGGGCGGCCGCGCCCTGCGACCACCCGCCCTCAATCAAAGCCCTTCTCGGCCGCCGCAGCTACCGGTTCCGGCGCCGCAGGATTACGCCTGCGGCGATCAGCACCACCGCGCCGCCCGCGATGCCACCCAGGGCCATCGGCGACAAGCTGGTATCGCCCATATTCGGCAGACCCGGCTTCTCCTCCTTCGGCACCGGCGGCTTGCTCGGAGGATTCGTCGGCGGGTTGACTGGCGGGGTGGTCGGCGGCGTGTACGTGTTCTTGAACACCGGCGCCACGTCGCCGTCATAGGTTACCGTCGCCACCAGATGGCCCGCACCGTCGTCCGTCACCGTCACCGTTACCCGGTGCTCGGCCGCGTCGTACGTCACGTTCTTCTGACCGTCGTCCACCTCGGAGATGCTGTAGGCGTACGTCCCGGGCTTGTCGTACGAGATCGCCTCGAAGCCCACCGTGCCGTCCGCCGCGTTCTTGGCGGTGGTGCGCTCGGGCATGGGAGCTGCCGCATCGTCGGAGGTCACCGTGAAGGTGAACTGCCCTTCCTTAAGGTCTTCGCCGCTCAGCACCTTGGAGGCCCCCAGCTTCACCTCAGTCGCGGCCGGCGCGTAGCTGTTGCTGAATGCCACCGCATCCGCAGCCTTGCCGCCCTTGCTGTAGGCAACCTGCGCCTCCAGCGCGTGCGTCTCCGCATTCTCCGTCACCGTCACCGTCGCGGTAAAGACCGTCGTGTCGTAGGTGACGCCGTTCGCCGTCGCCCCTGCCCGCTCGGACACGGTGTAGACGTACGTCCCCACCTTGTCCAGCTGCAGCGGCGCGAAGCCGAACGTGCCGTCGGCGCCGTTCTGCACCGTCTGCACCACGTTACCGTCGGCGTCGATCAGCTGGTAGCCATAGGCGTTCTCGAGCACCTCATCTGCCGAATCGCCGTCAGCGAAAGCGGAGTACACCTTGCCGTCGCGAACGAAATCGAGATAGGTCA
>USGN01000116.1 GCA_900554255.1 uncultured Collinsella sp.
CACCTTGCTCGCTCTGGCGGGTTTTCGCTGTCGGTAACGAATCATCGGCTATTTCGTTGCTGGTCAATATAAGATATTGATTTGCATTAAACGTAATTCGATGTTCTTGAGGGTAGGGGATTGATTTGGGTCGTACTGGGGATATGACGCCGCCTTTGCGTTGGCGGTTGGGTGTTGCTGGTGGGGTAGCGCTCGTTGTGCTGCTTGTTGACCAGCTGACCAAGCTTGCGGTTCGTGCCGTGGGCGATGCTCTGCATGTGACTGTTATCCCCGGTGTCATCGACTTTATGTTTGTCCGCAATATCGGTGCTGCCTTTAGTATGGGTGAGGGGCATGGCATCGCGTTTGCCGTGCTGGCGTTGGCGGTCATTATCGCTATTGCCGTGTACCTCGTTCGTGCACCCCAGCTCGCCCATCTTGAGGTTGTGGGCATGGCGATGGTTGCGGGCGGTGCTATCGGCAACGCTATCGATCGTTTGGCCTTTGGCTTCGTGACCGATTTTATTGCCACCACCTTCATCGACTTCCCCGTCTTCAATGTGGCCGATATCGGCATTACCTTGGGCGTCGTGCTCGCCCTCTTCGGCTACATGTTCTTGAGTCCCGCGGCCCGTGAGGTCGATGCGACCGCCGAGCTTAACGCCCGTGACGAGGCCCGCGCTAAGCGCAAGGCCCAGCAACGCGGGGAGCGTGCCCGCAAGATTCGCGAAAGGAACGAGCGCTAATGGCCGACATCCATATTCTTGTTGCCGACGATGCCGCTGGTCAGCGTCTTGACGCTTATCTGGGCGCCAATGACGGCTGCCCTACGCGCTCTGCCTGCGCGCATCTGATTGAGGGCGGTGCCGTATGCGTCAATGGCGAGACCTGCCTGTCCAAAAAGTACGCCGTGCGAGCCGGCGACCGTATTTCGGTCGATTTGCCCGAGCCGCACGATCCCACCGATGTGATTCCCGAGGCCATCCCGCTCGACATTCGCTATGAGGACGATTATCTCATTGTGCTCTCCAAGCAGCGCGGCCTGGTGTGCCATCCCGCGCATGGTCATGAGAGCGGTACGCTCGCGAATGCCCTGGTCTATCACTGTGGTATCGACCATCTGGGCACCGTGCAGGGCGAGGACCGCCCCGGTATCGTGCATCGTTTGGATCGCGATACCTCGGGTCTTATGCTTGCGGCCAAGGACGACGACACCCAGCGCGCGCTCCAAAATCTTATCCGTACGCGCACGCTCGACCGCCGCTACATTACGCTCGTTCACGGTCATATCGCTATGGATGAGGGCACCATCAACACCGGCATTGCCCGATCGACGCGTGACCGTGTCAAGATGGCGGTTTCGGACGATCCTTTCGCGCGCCAGGCCATTACGACCTTTAAGGTTCTCGAGCGCTTCGATTCCACGCGTTTTGACGACGGTTATACGCTCGTCGAGTGCCACCTGTTTACGGGCCGCACACATCAGATTCGCGTGCATATGCGCCATATCAACCACGCCTGTGTGGGTGATCCACTCTACGGCAAGTGCGATGCACGCGCCGATCAGGGGCTGACCAGGCAATTCCTTCATTCCTGGCGCGTGGCGTTCGACCATCCCGTGACGGGGGAGCGCATTGAGTGCCGCGACGAGTTGCCGTGGGACCTTGCGGCGGTTCTGGATGATTTGGCCCCGCATTCGCTCGGCCGCACTGCTGCCGGCGACGAAATCGTCCCGCAGCTCGGTCTTCTCGAATCCTAACCAGTATTAGGTGGTTTCTTGAACTCGGTTAGCCTGCGGTAAGATATACGGTTGTTTACGTAACGCGTTGCTGGGAGCCTGCATGCTCGCCTTTTTACAAACCAACACACCCATCGTGATCTTCAACCAGATTGTCGTCACGCTGCTCACGGTCTGCTTTCTGTACCAGGTGGTCTTCTTTGTCATCGGCGCTCTCCGTGGCGAGGTCGCGCCTCCCAAGGCCAAAAAACTCCACCGGTATGCCTTCTTTATCGCGGCGCATAACGAGGAGGCCGTTATCGCCAATCTTGTTCGCTCCATCAAGGACCAGGATTATCCGTCCGAGCTCATCGAGGTCTTTGTGGTCGCCGATGCCTGTACCGATAACACGGCACAGCTCGCGCGCGAGGCCGGTGCCATTGTTTACGAGCGCAATGACCTGGCTCGTAAGGGCAAGAGCTGGGTCATGGACTTTGGTTTCGATCGCATTCTCAACGAGTATCCCGATACGTTTGAGGGCTACTTTATTTTCGATGCCGATAACGTTATCTCCCGCGATTACGTCTCCAAGATGAATGATGCCTTTGACCAGGGTTTCCATGTGGTCACGAGCTACCGCAACTCTAAGAACTTCGGCAGTTCGTGGATTTCGTCTGCCAACGCCACCTGGTATCTGCGTGAGGCCCGCTTCCTCAACAACGCGCGTAATATCTGCAAGACGTCCTGCGCTGTCTCGGGTTCGGGTTACCTTATCTCGGCGAGCGTGATCGAGGGCATGCACGGTTGGCAGTTCCATACGCTGACCGAGGATATCCAGTTCACCACGTTCTGCGCCATTCACGGCATTCGCATTGGCTATGCGCCGGCGGAGTTCTTTGATGAGCAGCCGGTGACGTTTAAGGCTTCCTGGAAGCAGCGTATGCGCTGGACTAAGGGCTTCTACCAGGTCTTTTTTACCTATGGCAAGCATCTTGTCAAATCGACGTTCCGCTATCATCGCTTTGCCGCCTACGACATGTTTATGACCATCGCTCCGGGCATGCTGCTGTCCCTGATCTCCATGCTCGCCAACGCGACCTTCCTCATCGTGGGCGGGCTTTCGCACGGCTTCTTGGCCACCGAGGTCGAGATGCAAGCTTGTGCCGCTTCGCTCATCATGACCTTCGCGATGATGTACCAGACCTTCTTTATCCTGGCACTGCTCACGACCATCTTTGAGTACAAGCACATTCACTGCGCGCAAAAGTGGCGTCTGGTGACCAACCTGTTTACCTTCCCGATCTTTATGTTCAGCTATATCCCCATCACGGTGGCGGCCCTGTTCCTAAAGGTCGACTGGGTCCCGACGCAGCACGCCGTCAACGTTACCCTCGACGAGGTCATGCAAGGCGCCAAATAACCACCACCAAAACCACCACAAAGGGGACAGGCACCTTTGTGGTGGTTTTTGCTTTCGAGTAGCTGCCCAAGGAGGTGCACGATGCCCTACATCCCATTTTGGATTTGTATTTTTGCCGGTGCGGTGGTTGATGCCCGTGAGCGGCGGTTTCCCAATGAGCTTGCCGGTGCATGTGCCGTGGCGGCGTTAGCAGGCGTTTGGCTCGACAAAGGCGTTAACACGGCGCTTGACCACGCCCGCCTTGCTGTCATCGTCTACCTTGCCCTTGTGCTCACTGAGTCGTTTTGGCGTCGTGTTCGCTGCGCTCCCGGCATTGGCATGGGGGACGCCAAGGCGCTTTTCGCGCTATGCACGCTCGACCCTCTGGGCGGCATCGTGGCATTTGCCGTCGCACTCCTGGTCCTTGCCCTCTCCTGCCTCTTCATAAAATCGCGCTCCCTGCCATTGCTCCCGTTTTTGGTGCCGATTTTTGCCATAATCGAGGTCGTGGGCTGCACGTTGTAACCGATTGTGCATCCTTCTTAAGGAGCATGCCATGGCAACTAATCAAGAAACGGCCGTCATTAAGGCGCGCATGGACCGCATTCCCGCGGCGTTGTCGCCCGAACTCGTCGAGCGCATTTCCGCCGATCGCGCTTCGGGTGCCGTCAATCCGTATCGTTGCAACGACGACCAGGTCATTCGTCGTATTGATCGCGCTGCCGACAAAGGCACGCTTATGCGTCCGGCATTTATGCGCGATACCGAAAAGATTCTGCATCTTCCGGCGTACACGCGTTATGCAGGCAAAACGCAGGTCTTTAGCTTCCGTAGTAATGATGATCTGTCGCGCCGCGGTTTGCACGTGCAGCTTGTCTCGCGCATTGCGCGCGATATCGGTCGCGCCCTGGGGCTCAACTGCGATCTGATCGAGGCGATTGGCCTGGGCCATGACTTGGGACACACGCCTTTTGGCCATGCGGGCGAGCGATTCCTCAACGATATCTACCACGAGCGCACGGGTCGCTACTTTTTCCATAACGTGCAGTCGGTTCGCGTGCTCGATGCCCTGTATGGCCGCAACGTGTCGCTCCAGACGCTCGACGGCGTCTTGTGCCATAACGGTGAGTACGAGCAACGCGTGTTTGAGCTTTCGGACATGTGCTCCTTTGACCAGTTCGATCAGACGGTTGAGGACTGCATTGCCACGGGCTATGGCGCAATTGAGCACCTGCGTCCCATGTCGCTCGAAGGCTGCGTGGTCCGCATCTCGGATATCCTTGCCTACGTTGGGCGCGATCGCCAAGACGCCATTGCGGCGGGCCTGCTGTCGCCCGATGCTTTTGACGATGGCCTGGGTGGGGCATACAACAGCTGGATCCTTACGCATGCCTCCATCGATATCGTTGAGCACAGCTATGGCAAGCCGCGCATCGTGATGAGCGAGGAGCTGTTTGAGGAAATCCGCCGAGCCAAGCGTGAGAACTACGTAAAGATATACAGCAAGGGCGGTATCGAAGGCGATTCCGAGGCGGAGCTGCGCGAGGCGTTCGAAAAGCTCTACGACCGTTGCCTGCAGGATATAAACAAAGGCGACGAGTCCTCG
>USGN01000117.1 GCA_900554255.1 uncultured Collinsella sp.
AGCGCGTCATAAGCGGCGACCGGGTTGCCCTCGGCATCACGATACGGCGTGCCTTTAAACACAGCGCCATCGTATGCCACGAGCTGGCGACCGGTCTCGTTCTCAAAGTAGTAGACGAAAATGCCCTTGAGGGCCGCGCACAACGGGATGGCGATGACCATGCCGATGGGGCCCATGAGTGCCGAACCAATAACGAGGGCCGTCAGGCTCATGATGGGATGCACCTGGACCGAGCTCTGCATGACCTTAGGCGAAATGACGTTGTCGGTGACATTTTGTGCCACCATAGTCACGATCAAGGTCCATAACGCCAGCATGGGGCTGAACATAAAGCCGAGCACCGTGGCGATGGCCGCGCTCACCCAGGGACCGACAACTGGGACCAAGTGCATGATACCGGTAAAGATGGCCATGAGTGCCGCATACGGATGCCCGATAATCGTAAAGCCGATAAAGGCGAGGATGCCACCGCAGATCGACGTTACGACCATGCCACGCATGTAGCCGCCGACCGAGCGCGAAAGAATCGCGACCATAAAACGGTACGAGGTCTCCTTTTCCTGACCAATGATGGTGCAGACCTCGTGGTGCATGCGGGGATAGTCGCAGGCCAACCAATAGGCAAGCACCAAGCCCAGGAAGATGACGAACAGCTGCGAGGCCGTATTGGTAATGAGCGGGAATACACCGCGACCGAGCTCGGCGGCAATCTGTGAGACATACTTGGACGCCACCGTAACGAGCGAAGAAAGGTTATCGTCCAGATACTCCTTGAGAGGCGTGTTATTGAGCGTCTTGGCATGCGAGATCATCTCGTTGAGGTCGCCACCAGCAACACGAAGCTGCTCGGGCAGGCGGCTCAGGACTTCCATGATCTGACCAAAGAGAATCGGCGACAAGATGCAAACGACGCCGACGAGCACGGCAACGACCACAATAAGCGCGACAAGCGAACCTATGCCGCGATTCACGCCATGGTGCTCGAGCCAGTTGGTTATCGGCGACATCACAAAGGCGATGATGGATCCGACTGCCAAAAACTCGATAACCGGCGCCAGGATGCCCATAAGGTTAAAGATGACGGCGGCGATGACAATGCAGCCGACGACGCCCCAAATGCGCAACGTCAGAATACGGGTATCGCGCAGCGTTCGGTCGGTTTGTTGGGGGTGCTCATTCATGAACGAACCATCACTCCGTCGGGGTCGATCTTGTCCTGAATCTTCTTAAGGGTACGACGCAGCAGACGCGAGACCTGTACCTGCGAGATGCCCAGCTTCTTGGCAATCTCGATCTGGGTCATGCCCTTCACAAAGCGCAGCTCGATTACCTCGCGCTCGCGCGGCGAGAAATCGCGGATGGCTTCCTCGATTACCAGGCGATCATCGGTAAAGTCGAGCTCGTTGTCGTCGTCGGCGTAGCGATCGAGAATCGAAGGCGCATCGTCAGAATCGGACGCGCCGGGAGCCTCAATGGGCACCGAGGTGTAGGCCGAGGACGATTCCATGGCTTCGAGCACCTCGTCGACGGTCACGCCCAGGTAATCGGCGATTTCCTCAACCTTGGGCGAACGTTGAAGCTCGTTGGTGAGCTTGTCGGTGGCCTGATTAACCTTGGCAGAGAGCTCCTGCAGACGACGCGGCACGCGCACACTCCAGCCCTTGTCGCGGAAGTGGCGCTTAATCTCGCCCAGGATGGTGGGTGTGGCAAACGTCGTAAACTCGAGCCCGCGCTCAGGGTCAAAGCGATCGATTGCCTTGAGCAAGCCCAGATAGCCGACCTGCAAAAGGTCATCGAGTGGCTCGCCACGGTTCTTAAATTTGTTGGCAAGAAACCTTACCAGGTTCATGTGGGACATGACGAGCTGCTCGCGTGCGTCCGGATCACCGGTCTCTTTATAGCGACGAAACAGCTCGCGGGTTTTCTCCTTGTCCCAAGCGGTCTTGCCGCTCCGGGAACGTTCGGTCATATTAGATATCCGCCTTGAGGTCGAGGGAAAGCGTTAGGGGCGCCGCAATCTTTTCGTAGGAATCGCACACGCTTGCAAGAATGAGCTCGGCATACACGGCAGCCTGGTCATCCTCATCGACAGTCGCCTGGTCGCCAAAGGTAAAGGTCATGCCCACATGAGATTCGTCGACATCGAATTTAATCGAGATATCGTCGGAATCAACAGCCGTGCAGCCAAAGATAAAGGCCTCCTCGGCAGCCATGCGGATATCCTCGATGCGATCGACGGACATAGAGCATAGCGCGCCGACGTTGGCGGCCGTCATGCGCACCAAGCGCGCGAGACGCGGATCACCGGCAACGCTCAGCGTAATGGGGCAGGTTGCTTCGCTACTCATCGCAGGACTCCTCGGAGGACTCGGCGGGCGTATAGGTGTAATACTGAGCAGGCTTGGCTGCGGACTTATGAGCCGCATCCGCACCATCGGCGGCCTCGTCCTCAGCCTCACCAATCAGAACGCGCTCGGTAGGCTGCTCGGCCTCGGCGGCGGCAGCGGCGAGCTTTCGATCGGCGTCGGCTGCAGGAGCCTTCACCTTATTGAAGAGCTTCTGCACGGCGCCGGCGGCAGAGTCGGTCACGCTCGACACGGCGTTACTTGCCTCGGCCACGCTACCCGTGACCTCGGAAATGTCGCGAACCACGGCTTCGACCTCAACGAGGTTGGACGTCAGAGCGTCAACGGCAGTCTTACTCGACTTGAGCAGCGGCTCCATCTGGGCAAGCGCCGGCGTAAGCTCGTCGACAGCGCCATCGAGCTTTGCTACCACGGGCTGCGCCTCGGCGAGCGTGTTGTTAAGGTCGCTCACCGTCTTATCGAGTGAGTCAACGACAGTGCGGGTCTTGCGCAGTGTGAGCGCGAGCTCGATAACAGCCCACACGCCGGCAACGGCAAGTAGCAGCAGGGCGATTTGAATGGGACTCATACAAGCCTCCCAAAGGAATCGAAATACAGACGTTGTTCATGGTACCCCAAAGAAGGGAAAAGTTACCCAAAGGGAATGCGGGAGGCGCCAATGACCTACTTGGGAGCGTTGCCGCTACGGTCGCGCTCGCTTTGCTCCACACGCCACTCTTCCCAACCGCGACCGGCAGGCTGCCAGAATGCGCCGCGCTCCAGCCCCTCGGGCAAATAGCGCTGATCGACCCAGCCTTCGGGATAATCATGCGGATACTTATACACACCGTATTCGTCGCTGCCTGGGCGATGACGGTCGCGCAGATAACTCGGCACCTCGCGCAGCCCACTTGAATGGATATCTGCCAGCGCCGCATCGATCGAAGCCTCGCACGCGTTGGATTTAGGCGCCAAACACACATAGAGCGCAGCCTGAGCCAGGTTAATGCGGCATTCGGGATAGCCAATGACCTCGGCAGACTTAAACGCGGCATGTGCCACCAAGAGCGCCTGCGGATCGGCGTTGCCGACGTCCTCGGAAGCGTGGATCATAATGCGGCGCGCAATAAACTTGGGATCCTCTCCCGCATCGATCATGCGTGCAAGCCAATAGATCGTGGCATCGGGGTCGCTGCCGCGCATAGACTTGATGAACGCACTGATAATGTCGTAGTGCATGTCGCCGTTTTTGTCATACGAAAAGCCACGACGCGGGTTGGCAATCTTAACGTCATCCACGGTGATGGGATAGCGCTCCCCCGCCGCCGGCGCTGGCGTTCCCTCGGTATCGGGACGCGTGACGGCAATCTCGCTCGCAAGCTCAAGCGTCGTGAGCGCCGAGCGAGCGTCGCCCGCGGCCAGCGTGCAGATGGACTTGACCGTATCCTCATCGGCCGAGAACTTGCCGTTCAGACCCTGCGGTGCCTCGAGCGCACGCTCGATGAGCGTCGCGATGTCCTCGTCCTTTAAGTGCTCAAGCTCCACCACGCGACCACGCGAGAGCAACGCCGAGTTGACCTCGAAGTACGGATTCTCCGTCGTGGCGCCAATCATAATGACGGTGCGGTTCTCAACCGCATGCAGCAGGGCATCCTGCTGCGACTTAGAGAAGCGATGAATCTCGTCGATGAATAGAATAGTGCGGCGGTCGTAGGTATTCAGGCGCGTCTTGGCCTCGTCAATCACGCGACGCAGGTCCTTCACGGTACCCGTCACGGCGCTGACCTCGACAAACTCGCTCTTGGTATGGTTAGCGATAATGTGGGCCAGCGTCGTTTTGCCCGTACCGGCCGGCCCATACAGAATCACACTCGACAGCACGTCATGCTCAATCGCAGCACGCAGCCACGAGCCCTTACCGACGGCCTTTTGCTGACCCACGTACTCGTCGAGCGAATTGGGGCGCATGCGCACCGCGAGCGGCGCATTTTTAAAGGAACGCTCGCGCGTCGAGGCAGAAAAAAGGTTGTCCATAGCCATCCCGTGCATCAATCAAAAACGTTTTTCACTAACAGTATACCGAATATATACGAACTACCGTTCGTTAATATAGGTACGGTGCGGAAACTTTAGACCCGGGAACAGCTTGCTCGTCAGTTCGCAGAAATAACCGTCCGTCATGCTCGCAATGTAATCCACGACCGCCTGGTCCTTATCGTTCTGCCAGGCATAGGCGCGATCGTAGTAGGAAAGCTGCTGCTCAATGCGAGAAATGTGGTGCTTAAAGATATACGAGGACTCGTCG
>USGN01000118.1 GCA_900554255.1 uncultured Collinsella sp.
TAATGTTCGTGGGTACGCTGGTGGAGGTGTACGAACCCGTGAGGGGCGTGAACCTCAAAGCCCTACCAGAGGAATAGGGGTTTGGGCGCTCAATCGCGCCCGTTCCCGAGGCGGCACGTCTCTCCGCAGGTTCTCCGTTCACTACCTGCGGGACGTTTCGGGCGTGCCGTGCCGAGTGCGGGCGATTGGGGAGGTTGGCGGTTATGCTCACATTGGAAGAGGCCATAAAGCCGATTCTGGAAGAGGAGGCCGTAGACGGATACGGCCCGGTGTGCGCATACGAGGGCAAATACCATTGGTTCGTCGGTTTCGGTTTCGATGGAAAGATGGCCCCGGGCGACACTCCGTATGCTATCGACAAGGAAACGGGGAAGATTGACTTCTTCCCGATTCCATTTTTCCTCAGAGGTGAGAGTCCATCTGCTATCGAGCTTGAAATGTGGGAGGCTAAAGAGGTTCCCGTCCCCTAGACAACAGCAGGCCCCGCCACGGCGGGGCCTTTTCATGCCGATAACCATAACTTTCATAAGCCTAAAAAAGGCGGGGCGGTGCGTTCAATGTCAAGAATGTCACGCCCCAAAAAAAGAGCGGGGCGGGGCGTTCAATGCGAACAATGCGAAGCCCTAAAAAGGAGATTCGGCGTAGTGTCGAGGCGATACCGCCCGAGATTTGGCGGCACGTTTGCGGCGAAGTTTTGCGGCGATTTTGCGGCGCATTTTGCGGCAAGCCCCTAAAAACGAAAACAGGCCAAGACGAAAAACACGCCTTGACCTGCTCAAATGCTGTGGTGCCCCCAGCGGGATTCGAACCCGCGATATCCACCTTGAAAGGGTGGCGTCCTTGGCCGCTAGACGATGGGGACAGCGGGAAAGAGTATAGCAGACTTTTTTAGCCGTTCACATATCGTTGGCAAACTGAAAAACCACCACAAAGGTGCCTGTCCCCTTTGTGGTGGTGAGGTGCTAGGGGAGGAGCTTCATGGCGGCGTCGTGGGCGGCGTGCTCGTAGGTGTCGTCGAGGGGCTTGAGCGGCAGCAGGGCGGCGGCCTGTGCATCGCCACGGTGCTCGAGGGCATGGGCGATCAGCCAGTCGGCGAGCTCGGGGTTCTTGGGCAGCGCCGGGCCATGCAGGTACGTGCCGATGACGCCCTTGTAGATCAGGCCCTCAAAGCCATCGTCGCCGTTGTTGCCGGTGCCCGCGACGACGGACGTTCCGAGCGGCGTGGCATCGGCGTCCAAAAGCGTGCGGCCGCCATGGTTCTCGAATCCCACAAAGGGCTCAGGTGCCAGATCGGTTTTGACGGCTACGTTGCCGATCAGGCGATCGGAGCCACGTACGGTTTCGGCGGCAATGACGCCCAGGCCCTCGATGCGATCCTCACCCATATAGTACGAACGGCCGAGCAGCTGATAGCTGCCACAGATGGCAAGCAGCGAGCCGCCATCCTCAACATAGGCCGCGACCTTGTCTTTTTGGGCGAGCAGCTCGTGTGCCACGGCTAGCTGGTCGCGGTCGGAGCCGCCACCCATCATGACGATATCGGCATCGGTCAAATCAAGCGTTTCGCCCATACGGACCTCGTCCACGCGAACGGGGATGCCGCGCCAGGCGCAGCGACGCTCGAGGGCGATAACGTTGCCGCCGTCGCCGTAGAGGTTGAGGGCATCGGGGTACAGATAGACGATGTGCAGGGGGCGCGAAAGCTCGGTCGGCGCGACGCCGACGGGGACGGCACTGCCATCGGCGCACGTTGCAGCGTGGGCGGCAACCGTAGCCGCATCGGTGCCTTTAAGCTCGTCGAGCTCCTTGACCAGCGGCGGAAAGGCCGTGTAGTTGGCGACGGCATAGAAAGTGTCGCCTGCGGCTTCATCCGCAACGGCGCCAATTGCCTGCGCGACGTCCGAGATAATCGCGGCATCGATGCCGGCGTACTTGAGGCGTACCTGCATGTCGTGCGCACGCGTGCCTCCGGCAAAGGCGACAAGACCCGGTGTGTCGGCGATGCGCTCGAAGTCGACGTCGTAGATCCACGAGACATCGTGGCCGTCGGCGTCGTTGTCGTTCAGGAAGAAGGCGCAGAGCCTGCCGCCTGCCGTTTTAATGGACTGGATCTGGCGATCGAAGCCCACGGGATTTTTGGCCAGGTTTGCCTCGACGGTACGGCCGGCGATCTCCCAGCGGCCCATACGTCCGCCGGCGGGGACGTAGGCATCGAGCGTAGGCTGTAGAAACGCCGTGTCCACGCCCAACTCGCGTGCGGCAAAGAAGGCGGCGGCAACGTTATAGACCATGTACAGACCGTTGTAGCGTGTGGCGATGTGTACGGCAGCCGCGTCGGGCGCAGATCCAAAGACCAGGTCGAAGCTGTAGCCGTCGCAGCCGAGCTTCACGCCCGTCACACGGCGGACCAGTGCGGGGCGTGCCCAACCGCACGAGGGGCAATGGTATGCGCCAAGCTGGCCGTATTGCACGTAGTCGTACTCCAACGGGGCGTTGCACTGCGAGCAAAAGCGCGAGTCGCTAATGCGGTCGGACTCGGTGTTGGTGGCGCCGTCGATGCCAAAGGCAATACTCGCATTGGGAACGCGCGCGGCAATCGAGGCGCACAGCGGGTCGTCGGCGTTGTAGATGAGCGTCGTTGCCGGCGAAAGCTCCAACGCGTGGGCGATGACCTCCTGGGTGTGATCGATCTCGCCATAGCGATCTAGCTGGTCGCGGAACAGGTTGAGCAGCACGAAGTACGTCGGCTTGAGCTTGGGCAGGACGCGCACGGTGTAGAGCTCATCGCATTCAAAAACGCCCACGCGCTTGCCGCCGGCTCGCTTGAGGCCGCTGCGCGCCTCGAGCAGTGCACCCACCACGCCCGGCTCCATGTTGTTGCCGGCGCGGTTGCATACCACGGTGGCACCGCTGGCGGCAACGGCGTCGGCGATGAGGTTGGAGGTGGTGGTCTTGCCGTTGGTGCCGGTGATCACCACGCTGCGGTCGACAAGGCCGGCAAGGTCGCTCAGCAACTCGGGGTCGATCTTCATGGCGATACGGCCGGGAAGCACGCCACCCTGGCGTTTGAGGACAGAGCGCAGTCCCCAGCGGGCGATATCGCTCGAGGTGCAGGCAAGAGATGAGCGGAGGTTCATGAAACCGTTCCTAACGTAAACGACATGGTCGGGTCGAGTGCGTCACTAAGAACCGTAGCGGCGCGCAAATTCCTGGGCAAGCTGCGATACGTCTTCGCAGGCATTGGCCCAGGGGGCAAAGTCTGGAGTGTCCGAGATAATGCCGTCCGCTTCCCAAACGGCCTGGTGCGAAAGATCCCAGGGATCGCGTGGCTCGGGCCGGCAGGGAAGGTACGGTGTCTGGTACATGGGATTCAGCAAGAAGAACGCGCCGCCCTCGCAGCGGTTAGCGAACTCACGCAGCGCACGCACCGCCGGACGCATCTTGTTCGTTTTGAACAAGAGGATTGTGCGGGCGAGCAGGTACCAAGGAGAGTCCTCGAGCGCGTCAGCCCCGATCTCTTCCTCGAGCTGGTGGGCCAGGGCAAAAAAGCCGTCCTGGTCTTCCAGACGAGCGAGGGCGAGCAACACGGTGCCTGCGGCTCGGGTGGGGTAGCCTTCCGCCTTAAGGACGCGGCGGGCGTAGTTGGCGGCAGCGCGGTAGCGGGCGCTCGCCATGCACAGCTGCGAGATGGTCTCGAGCGTGTGGAGCCACCCGATAAGAGCCGGCTCGCTCACGGTAAGGTCTGCTGCGGTGACACCGTCGGTCAAAACATTATTGGCCCAGTAGTGCGGGGCCTCCATGTCGAACCCGGGCACGCTTTGCTGCAGGTAATCGGTCGTGGTCGCCTCGAGTTTCATCAGGTCGCCCAGACAGGCGTCGACGGGCGTGTCCGCCAAAATGATGGCGAGCAGCTGGGCATCGACGGCCAGCGCGTCGACGCGGACGATCTTGAGCAGCTCATCGCGCGTATCGTCGAACAGGTAGTTGCGCGTCTGTTCAAACTCCTCGTCGCTGCCCATGTCTTCGATGCGATGGAGTTCGTCGAGCAGGTGACGGTGGACGCCGGCATAGGACAGCAGCGCCTGGGCATGCTCGGTCTGCGCATACTTATGAGGGTTGACGCTCACGTCGTTATGGACAAGCTCGCGTGCTGCATCGGTGAGTTCGGGGTGCGACGCAAGGTAGGCGCGCTCCAGGTAGGCGGGGATGTAGACGCTCGGATCCATTAGAGGTCTCCTCCCTTAAACGGCAATCCCTGTTCGGCCGCGCGCAGGATTCGTTCGTCGATCTGGGAGCGCACGATGTCGTTGGTGGCGACCCAGGCGGCAAAGCTGGCGTTGTCGGGCGCGCCTAGGCCCTCCTGCAGCACCGGCGTCGCCTCGGACAGGGCAAGGACAAGCTCGTCGGTGGAGCCCGGACCTACGTTGACGCGCGCATAGACGCCATCGGGAAATTCGGTTTGGAAGTAGAGTGCTTCGGCCGCGTGCGGGCATGAGCGCACCAGGATGCGCAGGTAGTGCTCGGCGCCCTCGTAATCCAGCTCGCGCCAGGCTGCGCTCATCAGCGCGATGAGCGTCCATGGGTCCAAGTCGCGCTCCGCGTCCTTGGGACGACGGCGTAGCGGCGTGTTGGTGAGAT
>USGN01000119.1 GCA_900554255.1 uncultured Collinsella sp.
GTGGCCGGAAATGCAGCGCATCCTCCATGAAACCGCCGCCGTCCGCTGCGCCCAGCCGACAACGCCGCAATGACCAGCATCCCCGCGCTGCGATCCACGCAGCCGCGGGGATCTTTCATATTCCGCAGCAAGCAAAAAGCTCCCCTTCCAGGGGAGCCTTTTCATGCTTTACACGCTGGCGGTGAAGCGGAGGAAGGCGGATTGGCCGGCGGGGGTGCGTTTGTAGACGCCGGCGTCTTCGAGGACCTGCATGAAGACGGTGCCGACCTCCTGCTGCAGGATCTGCTCGGTATTCTCCGGCGTAAAGGTATAGCGGCCCTGCAGCGCCTCGGCCCAGTCGGCGTGCTTCTGCAGCGTCTCGTCGGCGCGCAGGTCGCGGTTCTGCAAGATCGCGTCTGTCAAAAGCGCAAGCTCTCTGTCCAGCCGGGACGGCAGAACGGCGAGGCCCATGACCTCGATCAGGCCGATGTTCTCCTTCTTAATGTGGTGGTACTCGGCATGCGGATGGAAAACGCCCAGCGGATGCTCGTCGGTCGTGATGTTGCAGCGAAGCGCCAGGTAGGCCTCGTAGATTTCGCCGCCGGCATTGCCGCGGGAGTCGACGCGGCGGATGACGGGCGTCACGGTGTTGTGGGCCACGCCGTCGGCTGTGTGCGCGATGACGCCTACAGACTCATCGGTCCACTCGCGCCAAGCGAGGATAATCTTCTCGGCAGCGTCGAGCAGCTGGGCGCGGTCATGCGAGCGCAGGCGCAGCACCGAGAGCGGCCACTGCAGCACGGTACCGCTGACCTGGTCAAAACCGGGCACGCTAAACTGCGAGACCTCGGCGGCATGCATCATGGGGAACTCGTGCGCGCCGCCCTGGAAGTGGTCGTGCGACAAGATCGAGCCGCCCACGATGGGCAGGTCGGCGTTGGAGCCGATGAAGTAATGCGGGAACAGGTCCACAAAATCGAGCAGGCAGGTTAGACCCTTGCGGTCGACGTGCATCGGACGATGCTCGGAGCTCATGGCAATGCAGTGCTCGTTAAAGTACGCGTACGGGCTGTATTGGAAGCCCCAGCGCTCGCCGTCGAGCTTAATGGGGATAACGCGCAGATTCTGGCGGGCGGGATGGGCGCCGCCGTCGGCTGCAGCGGAGCGTCCGGGATAGCCTTCGTTTTCGATGCAGAGCTGGCAGGCGGGATACTTCTCGCCCGTGTTTTTGGCGGCGCCGGCCGCGGCAATATCGCGCGGGTCCTTTTCGGGCTTTGACAGGTTGATGGTAATCTCGAGGTCGCCCCAGTTGGTGGGGGTGCTCCATTTGATATTGCGCGCGATGGCGGCGCGGCGCACGTAGCCGGCGTCGCAGCACAGACCGTAGAACCAGTCGGTCGCGGCGCGGGGCTCGTTGACGCCCATGCGGCCGTTGAACTCCTCGTTTACAACCGAAGGCCTCGGCATCAGCACACCCATGATGCGCATGGCGATGCGATCGCGGCCCGATGCCGTATCCTCGGCAGCACCGTTGGCAACGGCGGCCTCGGAAAGTACGGCGAGCGTGCCCTCAAGGTCAAAGTCGGGGAGTGTGTCAGGGTGCAGAAGCGAAATCTTCTCGGTCTTGAGCGCCCAAGCCATGTCGAGTGCGGGGCCCGTGGCGCCGATGCACTCCAAAATGGTGTTGTAGGCCCAGATGCGGTCGTCCTGTCCGATCATCGATCGGTGGATGGCATATTCGATGAGGCCCTGTGCGGCCTCGCGCACATCAGTCATTACAGCCATGCCGCGTAAGCCCCCTTGTCAGAAATCGCGTAGTGGCGGGCAGATCCCTCGCCCAGCCAGCCGTTCATCTTGGCAATGAAGGTGTCGACCAGGTCGAGCGGCACGAAGGCCTGGATGGTGCCACCAAAGCCGCCACCGTGGATACGAACGGCGCCGCGGCCGTCGAGCACGTGCTCGGCCAGCGCCAGGGCATACATGGAAGGCTGCTCGGAGCCCAGCTTGGCAACGACATTCTGCAGGTACATGGCGGAGCTGGCGCCGGACTCGCGCGTCAGAACCAGGAACTGGTCAATGTCGCCGGCGTTCAGGGCTGCCCAGCGCTTGTCGACCAGGCCGTTCTCGTACCAGTAGTGAACGGCGCGCAGGCAGGCGCGGTCGCCCAGCTTGGCGCGCAGCTCGGGGAGCTTGGCGTCAAAGTCCGCCACGTTTACCTCGCACAGGCGTGCCTTGCCAAACTCGGCGGCGACGTCTTGCATCTCGCGGGGAACGGCGGCGTAATCGTCGGTGGCGGCCACGTGGTCGGCGCCTACTTTAACGAGCACAAGCGCATAGCCGTGATCCTCAAAGTTGAGCTCGAGCTTCTGGGTTTTAGGCTGAGCCTGGTCCTCAAAGTCCATGTAGGCAAGGCCGCCCAGGCACACGGCGGCCTGGTCCATCAAGCCGCAGGGCTTGCCGTAGTAGTTGTTCTCGGTGCGCTGGCTCATCTGCGCAAGCGCGACGGGCTCAATGGCGGGTGCGCCCCAGAGCGTCTCCATGGCGCGGCCGTATGCGGCCTCGACGGCAGCGGAGCTGGAAAGACCGCCGCCCGAGGGGACGGAGCAGGTGAAGGCAAAGTCGAAGCCGCGGGGCTCAACGCCCAGGGCAGCGACCTCGTGGGCCATGCCGCGGACGAGGCTTGCGGACGTGCCCTTCTCGGCCTCCTGAACATCCAGCGTGTCGAGCGTAATCTCAAAGGTGGGGTAGCCCTCGTCGGCAACGCGAACCTTGTTGGTGTCGGTCGCCACGGCGATGCCGTCGACGGCGACATCGAGCGAGCCGGCGATAACGTGGCCGCCCTCGTGGTCGGTGTGGTTGCCGCTGATCTCGGAACGGCCGGGCGCGTGCACGTAGAGCACCTGGCGGTCGCCGATGGGGCCAAACTCCTCCTCAAACAGCTTGGTGAGCGTGGCGAATGTCTTTTCGTCGGGGGTGGTCATGGGAGTCCTTTCCTTGGCGCGCACGGGTGGGTTTTGCGTCGTTATGAGTACGTTAACAACTTAAAGCGGCATGAACCAAGTGTTCACAATGCCGCACGTTACGGGCTATGTTAACGTACTCATAACACATCGCTTGTCACTTTTTGAGAATCTGGTAATCGGTAGAAATTCAGCCGTGAACGGTACTGCCGTATGGACTTATAAAGCAGAAGAGATGCAGATAGAAAAAGTAGAGTACGTTAACATGCGTCCGACGATAGCGGGCCTCGGCGCGGGATGTATTTCTGCCCGGGCCGGCATTCACGCTATTCAGATCTCGCAAGGGTGAAGGTGATCCTGTGGCAAGGCGCCCGTCCAACGATACAGGTACGCGTCCGGTCTCCATGGCCGACGTCGCCCGCGCTGCTGGCGTTTCGCAGCAGACGGTTTCGCGCGTCGCCAACGGCTTGCCCAACGTTAACGAGCAGACGCGCCAGCGCGTGCAGGCTGCTATGCAAGAGCTCGGCTTTCGTCCGAGTTATGCCGGTCGCTCGCTGCGCGACGGCCGTTACCATTCGGTCGGCCTGTGCGTCAACGATGTCACCAAGTTTGGCAACCTCTCAATGATCGATGGCATCGCCAGCGCTGCTCGCGAGCATAATTGCGCCATCACGCTGGTCGAGATGTCCAAGACCGAGGAATTCTCGCTTGCCGAGGCCACGCGTCGTATGGCCGCATTGCCGGTGGACGGTATCATTATCGGCATGAGCCGCATGGCGCCCGATTTTGAGACGTTCGATCCGTTGCCGGGCATTGGCACGGTCATCGTTACCATGTACGCGCATCCGCGCGTGACCACGGTCGATTCCGACCATTACGGCTGCTCGCTCTTGCTAATGGATCACCTGTTTGAGCTGGGGCACGAGCAGATTCGCTATATTGGCGGCCCGTCGTTCTCGGTCGACGAGCAATTTCGTCGAGCCGGTTGGCAGGATGCGCTCGAGCGTAAACACATCGAGCCGGCAGAGCCGCTCGAGGGCGACTGGTCTGCCAACAGCGGCTACGAGGCCGGCAGGTACCTGGCCGAGCACGATCGCACCATGACGGCGATTTACGCGGCAAACGACCAGATGGCAAATGGCGCGATTGCAGCGCTGCGCGATAGCGGTCTGCGCGTGCCCGAGGACGTGAGCGTGGTGGGCGTCGACGATTCGCTCGATGATTTTGTGGCACACAACGAGCTTACGACCGTGCGATTCGATCTACATCAGCGCGGACGCGAGGTATTCGAGCATGCGGTTCCCGAGGCGGGTACGGCGGGCAAAACCGTTGCCATTCGTATTCCCGGCCAGCTCATTATTCGACATAGCACGGCGATACCACGCTCATAGTTTGCGCAGGTAAACGGCTATTTATCGCATTTCAATAACAATCGGTAAGGATGCCGGCAGATAACAGTTGGAATGCTGCCGAGTGCTATGATAGACGGGTTATTTTGTCTATCTAGGAGGCTTTGCCTGATGGAGATCACCAAGGATATCCGCTACGTTGGCGTCGACGATCACGACATCGACCTGTTCGAGGGCCAGTACGACGTGTCCGAGAACGGTATGGCATACAACAGCTACGTTATCTTGGGCGAGAAGATTGCTGTCGCCGATTCGGTCGACGGTGGTTTTGTTGACGAGTGGCTCGG
>USGN01000120.1 GCA_900554255.1 uncultured Collinsella sp.
GTGCAGTACATCCCCTTCACCACGAAGGACGACCTGCGGGATAATTATCCCTTCGGCCTCTTCGCGGTGCCGATGGAGCAGATCGTCCGGATTCACGCGGTCATCAAAGGAAATGCGCAGTGCGCCCAATGCCTGCTCGCGACCGATGCCCATCGCGCTCAAAACGTGACTGGGGTCCATATTGCCGCTCGAGCATGCCGAGCCTGCCGATACCTCAAAGCCGGCGGCGTCGAGCTTGATGATGAGCTCCTCGGAGTCCATGCCATCAATGTAGATCGATACCATGCCGGGCAAACGGTCGGCCTGCTCGTAGTCGCCCATGGTGGCGTGAATGCGAGGATGGGCCGTAAGCGTGGCGTAGAGCTTATCGGACAGGGCCTGCAGCGTCGCACGCTCCTGGGCCACATGGGGCGTCAACGTGCGGGCGGCGGCGGCAAAGGCCAACTGCGTGCGCAGGTCCTGCGTGCCCGCGCGACGTCCGGCTTCCTGTCCGCCGCCAAAGATACGGGGACGCAGTGGGGTGCGGGTCTTAAGGTAGAGCGCACCGGATGCCACAGGACCGCCAATTTTGTGGGCCGCGACGGACATAGCATCGACGCCCAGCTCGGTGACATCGAGCGGAATATGCAGATAGCCCTGGATGGCATCGGTGTGGATCAGGGCGCCGGCGGCGTGTGCGGCAGCGGCAAGCTCCCGGATGGGCTGCACCACGCCGGTCTCGTTGTTGGCGACCATAATGCTCACGAGCGCCACGTCGTCGCCTAGCAGCTCGACAAGCGCGGCAGGCTCAATGTAGCCCATGCGGCAGGGCTGCACCAGGTCGACGGTAAATCCGGCGGCACGCAGCAGCGGCAGGTTGTCCAGAATCGAATCGTGCTCGATGGCCGAAACGATTACACGATCGCGCTTGCGATCGCGCTGACGAGCGCCCTCGGCAAGACCGAGCAGCGCCAGCTGGTTGGCTTCGGTGCCGCCGTTGGTCAGGACAATCTCGGACGGGCGGACGCGCGCGCCAAAGCTGCGGGCGATCTCGCGACGTGCAACTTCCAGACGCGCGGCAGCCTTGCGGCCGAGCGAGTGCAGCGAGTTGGGGTTGACGCCTGCAAGCTCGCTATCGTCGTACTCGCGCTGCGCAAGGAGCGCCTCGGCGCGCATGGGCGTCGAGGCGGCATAGTCGAGATTCACGGGTATGCGGTTTTGACCTGCGGTCATAAGGGTTTATGCCTCCTGTGCGGCCTCGTTGCCCAGCTTCTGCAGCAGCGCAACCTCGGCAGCGGGATCTTCGGACTTAAATACGGCGGAACCGGCCACCAGGACATTTGCGCCGGCCTTGACGACCTCGGCGATGTTTTTGGAAGAGATGCCGCCGTCGACCTCGATCATGGGCGACACGCCGTGGCGCTCGCACATGGCCTTGAGCTCGTGGAGCTTATGCAGGGTGCCCGGGATAAAGCTCTGGCCGCCAAAGCCGGGGTTCACGCTCATCAGCAGCACCATATCGACGACGTCGATGATGCTCTCGAGTACGCACACGGGGGTGGCGGGGTTGAGCACCACACCGGCCTTGACACCGCGCTGCTGCAGATGCGTGAGCGTGCGGTGCAGGTGCGTGGAAGCCTCGTAGTGCACGGTGATCATGTCGGCACCGGCGTCGGCGTACCAATCGACCGTCTCGTCGGGGTTCGACACCATCAGGTGCGCGTCGACCGGTACATCGGTGGAGCGCTTGACGGCCTTAAGGATGTCAACGCCAAAGGTGAGGTTGCCGGTAAAGTGACCGTCCATAACGTCAAAGTGCACAAAGTCGGCACCGGCGATCTTGTCGAGCTCGTCCTTGAGGTTGGCCATATCGGCCGAAAGGACGGACGGAGCGATTTTGATGGAACCCATGGTAGTAGCCTTTCTGCGCTAGTCGGTGAGCCCGTAGAACTCTTGAGAGGGGACGCGGTCGGTGAGAATCCTGAGCGCCCTATCCAAAGTAACACCGTTGTAGAGCGTTTGCTCCACGGCAAAGGTGAGCGGAATGTCTACGCCCAGTGAGCGGGCAAGCTCGCTGACGCTGCGGGCCGCGACGGCGCCCTCGACCACCATATGCGTGCGCTCCTGATACTCGTCGAGCGACACGCCGTGGGCAAACTCGTAGCCAAAGGTGCGGTTGCGCGAGTGCTCCGAGGTGCAGGTGGCAATGAGGTCGCCCATGCCGGCAAGTCCCATGCAGGTCATAGCTTGACCGCCGCGGGCATGCACCAGACGGCTAATCTCGGCCAGGCCGCGCGTCATGATGAGGGCGAGCGTGTTATCGCCCGCACCCGAGCCGGCAGAGATGCCGCACACGATGGCGATGACATTTTTCATGGCGCCGCAAACCTCGACGCCGGTCATGTCCTGTGACAGGTAGATGCGGAAGGCCGTGGACAGGAGCAGGTCCTTAAAGGTCTCCCCTATCTGCGGATCTTCGCTGGCGATGACGGCGGCAGAAAGTCCACCGCGGCAGATTTCCTCAGCATGGTTGGGGCCCGAGAGCGCCGCCACGCGCGACTCGTTGCCGATCTCGCTGGCGATGACCTCGCTCATGAGCAGGCCAGACTCGGGCTCAATGCCCTTGGTGAGGCAGAGCACCGGGGTGCCGGCGGCGATGAAGAGTGCTGCCTGATGACATACGCTGCGCAGGTGTGTGGAGGGCACGGCAAAGATAATGGAGTCGGCGCCGTCGAGCGCCTGCGACAGGTCCGTGGTGGCGACAACGTTGCCGGGCAGCTCGTAGTCCACCAGATACCGGGGATTGCGGTGCTCGCCATTGATGCCGGCGGCCGTCTGCTCGCTATGGGCCCACATGGTCACGCGCTCGGCTCGCGCTGCAGCAAGGCCCGCGACGGCGGTTCCCCAGGAGCCGGAGCCAATCAGCGCAACATTCATGACTCTCTCCTACTTATCGTCGGGCTCGGTGACGCGCTTGGTAAACGAGAGCTTGGACTCCTTACCCGTCATGAGCTTTTTGATGTTCGCACGATGGGCCCACACCACAGTAATGCCGATCAGCGCCATGCAAAACTTAAGTCCGAGGCTGCTGTACGGAAAGACCGCGCAGGCAGCGATGGGAAGACCGATGGCCGCGGCAAGCGAGCCCACCGACACAAACTTGGTGATGGCGACGGCCACGATAAACATGCCCAGCAGCGACAGGCCAATAGGCCAGTACCAGGCGAGGATGACGCCCAGACCAACTGCGATGCCCTTGCCGCCATGGAAGTTGAGGTAGGGCGAGAAGATATGGCCCCACACGGCTGCCAGGCAGATGACGCCGAGCATCCAGTCGCCGGCGGCACCGGGGGCCATAATGCTCACGGGGAAGCCATAGCCCAAGTCGGCAATGAGCGGACGCGCGATAAGGACGCAGATGGCGCCCTTAAGGCAGTCGAGCAGCAGCGTGAGCGCGGCCACCTTGGGGCCGGCCACGCGCAGGGCGTTGGTGGTGCCGATGTTGCCGGAGCCCGCCTTACGAATGTCCGTGTGGTTGAACACGCGGCCCAGGATCAGGCCAAACGGAATCGCCCCGATAAAGAACGAGACCACGGCGCAGATGGCAGTCAGAAGAATCGGATTATGCATCCTTTTGCTCCTTCTTCCTAAAGAAGAGTCGAATGGGCGTGCCGGCAAAGTCGAAGGTCGAGCGCATGCGGTTCTCCACGTAGCGTTGGTAGGTGTCGTTGACCAGGTCGCTGTGGTTGACGAAGAACGTGAACGTCGGCGGGTTGACGCCCGTCTGGGTCACGTAGTGCATGCGCAGGCGGCGCTTGCCGTCCACCACGGTGTGACCGAACTCGCGCAGGTCGGTGAGGAACGTGTTGAGGCGCGAGGTGGTGATCTTTTGCGTGCGCGTCTTCTCGGCGGCGTCAACCATCGCCCAGATCTTCTCGACGCTGCGGCCGGTCAGGGCCGAGATGCGCAGGTACTGGGCCCAGGGAGCCATGACGCCCAGACGGCGGTCGACGGTCTCCATGCAGGCCTCGCGCTTGCGGTCATCGTCGAGCAGGTCCCACTTGTTGAGCAGCACCACGATGGCGCAGCCGCGCTCGATGGCAAGACCCATGACCTTCTGGTCCTGCTCGGTAACGCCCACGGAGGCGTCGACGACGAGCAGCGCCACGTCGGCGCGATCGATGGCGCGCAGGCCGCGGACCATCGAGTAGTACTCGATGTTCTCGTATACGGTGCTCTTCTTACGAATACCCGCGGTGTCGACCATGCGGTAGTGCTTGCCGTTGCGCTCTACGACGGTATCGATGGCGTCGCGCGTCGTGCCGGCAATGTTGGACACGATAGAGCGGTCGGCGCCCAGGATGCGGTTGAACAGCGACGACTTACCGGCATTGGGGCGGCCGATGATGGCGACGTTCAGCGCGTCGGGGAACTCATCGGCGACCTCGTCCTCTTCCTCCGGAAGCAGGGCCACGATATCGTCGAGCAGGTCGCCCGTGCCATGTCCGTGCAGGGCCGAGAGCGGCGTGGGCTCACCGATGCCGAGCGAATAGAACTCCCAGATGCTGTCGTTCTCGCGATCGGGGTTGTCGAGCTTGTTCACCAGCAGAAAGACCGGCTTGTCGCAGCGC
>USGN01000121.1 GCA_900554255.1 uncultured Collinsella sp.
GGCGGCAAGATCGGCCAGCACACCAGCAAGAGCACGAGCCGTAGAGCCGCCGACACCAGCATCGACCTCGTCGAACACCAGTGTATCCACGCCGTCCGCATTACCGAGGACAACCTTGCTCGCCAGCATCACGCGGCTCAGCTCGCCGCCCGAGGCAATGCGGCGCAAGGGACGAGGTGTCAAGCCGGCGCCGCTGCGATATAGCAGCTCATAACTCGAAGGGCCCGCGAGTGTCCACTCAGCGCGAGGGAGATCGCGGGACTCCCAGACCAGCTCAGCGCCGCCCATCTCCAGGCGTGCCATCTGACGACCCACCTCGTGACAAAAACGCGGGGCCGCCGTATTGCGTGCACGCTTAAGCGCCTTGGCGGCGGCGAACAGTTCACGCTCCGCCGCGCCAAGCGCTTCGCGAGCCTTCTTGATCTGCTCATCACCATCGTCTACCAGCGACAACAGCTCTTGCGAGCGATCGCGCATGGCAAATACATCGTCCATGGTGGGACCCCACTGACGCAGCAGACCCTTGAGGTCGGAATACCGTTCGCGCATACGAGCCAGCTCGCGAGGGTCAAACGCAACGCCATCGCGATAAGCACGCAACTCGTTGGCGCAATCCTCAAGCGAAATGCAGGCATCCGAAAGGGCATCGGCGATGTCGCCCAGCTTGCGATCAACAGTTGCCATGCGCGACAGCTCTGCCACGGCGCCATTCACGGCATCAAGCGCTCCCCCTTCGGCAGCAAGCGATGCATGGGCATCGTTGGCCGTGGCCACCAGAACCTCGGCATGCTCGGAGCGCGGCAACTGCTCCTCGAGCTCCTCATACTCACCCGGCTTGGGATCGACCTCGGCGATGCGCTCCAGGGCGAAGCGCGCCTCCTCGATGCGACTCCCCTGCGCACGCGAGGCCTCTTCAACGCGACGGACCTCTTTAGCAGCCGCACGCGACGCCTTGAAGCAGACACGGTACTTTTCCAGCGCCTCGAGTGCCGCGCGCCCAGCCCAGGCATCGACCATGGCAACATGGTGCGCCGGATCGAGCAAGCGCTGATGCTCGTGCTGACCGCACAGGTCCATCATCACGCCGACGCGCTCCGAAAGCTCGCGCACGCTGGCGATGCGGCCGTCTATTTTTACGCGGCTGCGGCCCTCGGCAGAAAGGCTGCGCTGTACGGTAAAGCCCTCCGTGTCGTGCGGTCCGTCGAACAGGCGCGCCTCGACGCTGGCAAGCGCCTCGCCCTCGCGCACCGTCGACGAATCCGCGCGCTCGCCCAAAATGAGCTTGAGCGCCGAGAGTAGTGCGGTCTTACCGGCACCGGTCTCGCCGGTCAGAACCGTTAGACCCGCGCTTGGCACCAACGTCGCCTCGCGAATGAGCGCAATGTTGGAAACCTGCAGCTCATCGATCATGACGCACTCCGTAGAACACGCGGCTCACCGAGTTGTAGAAGCTCTCGGGGCCGTAGTCCAGCAGCAGCACATCGCCGGGACCGCGGCGCACGGCCACGCTCTCGACCGTGCCGTCGCAGGTGATAAACTGTCCGTCGATGGCGATGGCCGGCACGCTCGGGCGGTCATCGGACATAAAGATCTCGACGACATCGCTTGGCGAGGTCAAGAAGGCTCGAGCCTGAATGGTATGCGGAGCGATGGGCACGCAAACCATGCCCGTGTAATCGGGGCTCACGATAGGGCCGCCGGCAGAAAGCGCGTAGCCGGTGGAGCCAGTCGCCGTCGACACGACGACACCGTCACCGCGCAGGCGATCGATATGATGGCCGGACACCGTGATGTCAAACTCGACCATATCGGACAGGGGCCCGCGCGTGAGCGCCATATCGTTGAGAGCAAACGTGCGCACGACGTCCTTCGTGCCGTCATCGCGCACCGAGACGATATCCGCGGCGATGGTGGCGCGGCGGCTTACGTGGAGCTCACCGGACAGGGCATCGCTCACAACCTGCAAAATATCGCGTTCCTCGGGACTGGCCGCCGTCAAAAAGCCCAGGTGACCATAGGAAAGCCCCAAAATGGGAATCTCGCGGTAATTGAGGATACGGGCGGCGCGCAGCAACGTGCCGTCGCCGCCGAGCGTAATGACCAGGTCGGCATCGTCAACATCAGGCGTGCTCTGAATCTTGGAGCGCTGGTCGGCAGCCCATGCGACCTCATAGCCTTGGCGCGAAAGCCAAAGCTCGAGCATCAGACCGCTCTCGACCGCCTCTTGCTTGTAGTAATTGGGAACCAGAAAGACCTTCATAGCGTTGCCGCTTTCTCGCTCAAAGCCGATACCTGGGATTGCAACTCGTCATCGGCGCGCTCGCCGGGGGCAAATCTCGTGCCGTACAGGAAAAACTCGACGTTGCCCTTGGCGCCATGAATGGGCGACACGCACACGTCGACCGGGAAGAGGCCCTTCGCGGCAAACAACTCGATTACCGCAACAAGCGTGTCGACACGCACGACAGGGTCGGTCACGATACCGCCCTCGCCCACCAACGCAGCCGGAGCCTCAAACTGCGGCTTTACGAGCGTGCAAAACGAACCTGAAGGCTTCAGGCACGCCAGCACGGCGTCGATGATATTCGCGATACTCGTAAATGACACATCGCACACGGCCAGGTCGATAGCGCCGCCGTAGCCGAGCTCGGGCAACTGCGTCACATTCGTGCGCTCGTGGAGCGTCACGCGATCGTCTTGGCGCAGCGACCAGTCAAACTGGGCACGGCCCACGTCGACCGAGACAACGGTCGCGGCGCCGCGCTTGAGCAGGCAATCAGTAAAGCCGCCCGTGGAGCAGCCCACATCGAGGCAAGCAAGGTCCGTCGGATCGATCCCAAACGCATCGAGCGCGCCCTCGAGCTTGAGCCCGCCGCGCCCAACGTACGGAATGCGCCCCTTAACGTGCAGCGGCAGGCCCGGCGTCACCTTGAGCCCCGGGGAGGTCAACCGCTCACCGCCGCTCGAAACCAAGCCGGCCATAAGAGTGCGAAGGGCATCCGCGCGATCGGCGCAGATGCCCTGTGAAATCAGTTCGTCATCGAGACGCACGCGTTTCATGAATGCCATCAACCATTCGTATCCGGGGATGCAGCCTGTCTATCTTGGGACTCGTTTGCCGCATCCTCATCGTATTCCTGCTCGAGCTTGTCGGCCTCACGCGGCGTCAGCTCAAACTTGTCGACGATATCGACCGCACGGGAGCCCAGCTCAATCGCCTCGTCAAACAAATCGAGCGAACGCTCCAAGGACGTATCCTTGGAGCGAACGGTGGCGATGATCTGGTCCAAGCGGTCCGATATCTCATCGAAGTTGCGGACGGAACCCTCTGGCATGGCTACTCCTCGACGGAGTCGGCCTCGACGGCCTCAGCAGCGTCCGCATCCTCGGCAAGTACACCGGCGGCAGCCTGAGCGGCAGCGACCTTGGCGGCCGCCTCGGCAGCCTGTGCCTCCTCGCGAGCGCGATCCTCGGCCAGCAGCTCTTGGTACAGGTCCTCGCCCGGCAGTTCCTCGCTGCGAGCGATCTTGCCCAGCACGCCGTTGACAAACGATGCGGACTGGTCGGTACCATAAGCCTTAGCAATCTCGACCGCCTCGTTGATGACGATGGCGTCCGAGACCTCCTCGTCGGTGAGGAAGCGCATCTCGTAGACGGCGATACGCAGCAGGTTGCGGTCGGCACCGGGCATGCGCATAAGATCCCAGTTCTTGGCGACGGCGCGCAGGGCACAATCGATGCGATCGATGTGCTCGTAGGCACCGCGGCAAAGCTCCAGCGCATAGGGGTCGAGGGGACCCTTCGAGATCAGGAAATCGCCCTCGAGGACGCGCTCGAGCGGACTGTCCGTGGCCTCGGCCTGGAACAGCAGCTGCAGCGCCTGACTGCGGGCAAGCGTGCGCCCGCGATAAACCTTAAGGCTCAAAGGTTACTCCTTGGGGAAAACGAGGCCGTCGATGCAAACGTCAACGCGCTCGACCTCGACGCCCACCTGGGCATCGATGGCGGCGACCACGGCGGTGCGAACAGCCTCGGCGAGCTTCTTGAACGGATAGCCAAAGAACACCACGACACGCACGGTGAGTGCGAGCTTGTCGCCGACGACCTCGGCCTCGACCGCCGGCTCGGAAGCCGGGGCCTTGGACGAGAGCATCATGGAGACAAGGTTGGTGGCAAGGTCCTTGACGCCAACGGAGGCGATGCCCTCGACATCCGACACGGCGCGCGAGACGATGGCGGTCAGAACATCGGGCGAAATGCCGATGCCGTCAATCTTGATTTCCTGGGGCATGAGTCCTCCTAGAAGAGTTGGTTGCTAGACGCGGGAGACGAACTTGCCGTCGCGGGTGTCAACCTTGATGACCTCGCCCTCGTTGAGGTACATGGGGACCTGGATGACAGCACCGGTGTCGATCGTGGCCGGCTTGGTAGAGCCCTGGACGGTGTCGCCCTTAAAGCCCGGGTCGGTCTGGACGATGGTGGTCTCGATGAACATCGGCGGGGTCACGCCCATGAGCTCATCGTCGGCGAAGAGCAGCTGGCAGATGTCGTTCTCGCGCAGCCACTTGGAGTTCTCGCCCACCATGTCCTCGGGAACG